>NZ_JAHFPF010000293.1:0-1355 GCF_023259385.1 Brevundimonas sp.
GTCGGCAAGAAGGTCGACTTCAGGAACGTCATCCTGATCATGACCACCAACGCCGGGGCCGCCGACAACGCCCGCGCCTCCATCGGCTTCGGCCGGGGCAAGGTCGAGGGCGAGGACGAAAAGGCCATCCAGCGCCTGTTCGCGCCGGAGTTCCGCAACCGTCTGGACGCCATCGTGGCGTTCAAGGCGCTGGACTCCGAGACGATCAAGTCGGTGGTGTCCAAATTCATCATGCAGCTGGAACACCAGCTGGGCGATCGGAACATCACCATCGAGCTGACCGACGAAGCCGCCGACTGGCTGGCCAAGAACGGCTTCGACGAACTCTACGGCGCCCGGCCCCTGGCCCGGACGATCCAGGAGCACATCAAGAAGCCGCTGGCCGACGACATCCTGTTCGGCCGCCTGACCCGCGGCGGGCATGTGAAGGTCGAGCTGAAGGACGGCAAGATCGTCTTCGACGTGACGCCCGCCACCGGCGCCGCGGCCAAGGTGAAGGAAGACGAAGCGGCGGACTGAGGTCCGTCGCGGACTGAATAAGGAGGGCCGTCGGTCGCAGGACCGGCGGCCCTTCGTCCGTCAGGCGGCCGATGGCGCGGATTGCGCAGGCCGCTGCCGGACGGTTCACTGTGATCAGGGAGAGCGCCATGACGAAGATCCTGCTGCAGACCACCATCCCCTTCACGGAAGACGACTGGCACGTCGGCCGGTTCTCACGGTTGGCGGATCATCTCGCCTCGCTGGAGGGCGTGGAGGTGACGGCCCGGGATCGCGCCGCGCCGGGCGGCCAGACCGACCCCGTCATCGGCGGGCTGGCCGACAGCGACTATGACCAGCTGTGGCTGTTCGCGGTGGATGTCGGCGATGGGCTGAACGCCGAGGAGTGCGCCGCCATCGCCGCCTTCCGGGCGCGGGGCGGCGGGCTGATGATCACCCGCGACCACATGGACCTCGGCTCCAGCGTCTGCACCCTGGGCGGGGTCGGCGACGCCCACTATTTCCACTCCAGCAGTCTGGATCCCGATCCGGCGCGGAACGCCCGCGACGATGTCGAGACCGGCTATATCGACTTCCCCAACTACCACTCGGGCGCCAACGGCGACTGGCAGGCGATCCGCCCGGTCGGCGAGGTCCATCCGCTGCTGCGCGACGTTGGCGGCGGGGTGCTGGACCGGCTGCCGGCCCACCCGCACGAGGGCGGGGTCGGCGCGCCCGACGGCGTGGCCGAGGCGCGGGTGATCGCTACGGGCGCCAGCAAGGTCACGGGCCGCCCCTTCAACATCGCCGTGGCGTTCGAGGGCGGGAACGGCAAGGGCAGGGGGCTGGCCCAGAGCACCTTCCACCACTTCGCCGAC
>NZ_JAHFPF010000293.1:1415-4120 GCF_023259385.1 Brevundimonas sp.
GCCAATTTCGAGACGCAGACCGGCCGTCCGGTGGCGGTCTGGGTCGACATCCTGAAGGGCTGTCCCGAGACCCGGCCCAAGGCCCAGGCGGCCTGGCTGAAGGCGACCCACGGGATCGGCGCCAACCACGCGGCCCACATCCTCAGTGCGGCCCGTCCGTCGGATCAGATGGGCTGGGACGACGCCGAAGCCCTGCGCGCCGCCCTGTGGGCCGAGCCGCGCTCTCTGGCCATCCTGGAGGCGCTGGAGCGCAAGGTGGCACGCGTGGAAGGCGTCATCTCGGGCCAGCGCAAGGGCTACACCAGCTTCTCGCGGGCGGTGCAGTTCGCCGCCATCCGCCCGCTGAAGGGCGGCAAGGCCCTGCTGGGGCTGAAGCTGGATCCGGCGGTGTCGGAGCGACTGTTGGAGGCCGTGCGCCGTGAGAGCTGGTCCGAACGGCTGAGCGCCGTGGTCGAGCTGGACGGGCCCGGCGCGGTCAATGACGAAATCGGCCGCCTGTTCGCACAGGCGGCCGACAACGGTTAGGGGGAGGAAAGACCTTTAGCGGCGGCGGCCGCCCAGGCTGCCCAGCAGGACCAGCACGCCGGCGACGATGCCGGTGGTCAGCAGGGGTTTCCGGCGGGCGAAGTCGAGGCCCTGGCGCGCCTTGTCCTGGTACTGGGTCGGGGCCTTTTCGACGAGGCCGTCCAGGCCGTCGATGACGCGGCCGTAGGCGTCCAGGGCCTTGCCCTTCGCCTCGTTCAGGGCGCCGTCGATCTGCAGCTTGCTGTCGCCGGTCAGGCGGCCGAGGCCGGACTGGGCCTTGCCCTTGATCTCGGTGGCGGCGCCTTCGATACGTTGGTCGGTCATGGGGATCTTCTCTGTGATGCGGGAGCCGGGGAGGCGTTCCGGAACAGCGCGGAAACGAGGGCGGGGTTCCGCCGCGCGCCGTCCTTATTACGCGGGTGCGGCGCCGTGTCCTTCATGATTTTATCCGGGTGATATTGATCTTCCAGTTTGATCTGGGTAGATCCATCGGGCCATCTTGAGAAGAGACGCCATGACCCTGCCCGCCGACACCCCGGTCCTCGCCTTCGCCGGCGACGCCCTGATCGCCCGCGGGCCGCTGGGCGAGGCGCTGGCGGCGATCCATGCGGCGAGCGGGGCGGGGGAGGCGGTGCTGGTCTTCGACGCCGCCACGGGCCGGGTGATCGACCTGGACCTGCGCGGCTCGGCCGCCGACGCCCTGGCCCGCCTGAGCCCTGCGCCGGAGCCTGAGAAGCGCGGCCCGGGCCGCCCCAGGCTGGGCGTCACCCCGCGCGAGGTGACCCTGCTGCCGCGCCACTGGGACTGGCTGGCGGCTCAGCCCGGCGGCGCTTCGGTGGCCCTGCGCAAGCTGGTCGAGGCGGCGCTGAAGGAGGCTGAGGGGCCGGACCGGGCGCGCAGAGCCAAGGACGCGACCTATCGCTTCATGACCGCCCTGGCGGGCGACAAGCCCGGCTACGAGGAGGCCACGCGCATGCTGTTCGCGGGCGACTGGACGGCGTTCGACGCGGCGGTCCAGGGCTGGCCCGAGGCCGTGCGCGAGGCGGTGCGGGGGATGGCCGAGGCCGGCTGGCGCAACGGCGAGGGGCGCTAGGCCCTACTCGTCCAGGCGGTAGGGCGGGCGCTCGGTCCGGAAGACCACCAGGCCGTCGAAGACCCGGCCCCATTCCGCGGTCACCGGCCGGGCGTGGTCGAAGGCCGATCCCACCATGGGCGGCAGGGCTGACAGGGCCTCCGACCCGATCCAGACCACCTCGGCCGAAGAGCCGGCGAGCGCCGCAGCTTCCAGCGAGCCTGGCGCGGCGGCCGGGATCGGGCGGGCCTCCCGGACGGTGTAGCGGTACGCGCCGCCCGCCGCGGTGACGCCGACGGCGAACAGGTCGGTCCCGAACCGGACGTCCAGCAGGTGGCCCATGTTGGACTGGTCGCCGAACAGCTCATGAGTACTGGCGTCGCGGGCGGCGTGGCTGTTGGCGGTCCAGACCACGACCCTGGCGTCGGCGGGCAGGGCGTCCACCAGGGCCTCGACGTTGCGGGCCATGTCGCGGTCGCGGGCGTGGATGCGCCCGGGGTGGCCCAGGGTGTCGTGGTTCAGCGTGCGGCCGAACGCGGCGATCATGCCGCGGTACTCGGCCCGGTCCTTCGGATCGTCGAGACGGGCGGTGGCGACCACGGCGTCGATCTCGGACAGGCAGGCGCGCAGGGCCGCGCGGCTGGCGTCGTCATAGGGATCCTCGGCCGTGTAGCGGGACCAGATCCGCTGCTTCAGACGGACGGCGCAGTCCTCGCGGCGGCCCAGCGGCAGGAAGCCGGCCAGCTCCAGCGGCATGGTCTCCAGCGAATAGAAGGCCCCGCGCGAGCCCAGCTGGTCGTCCATGCCCGCCAGCAGGACACGGCCGTCGCGGGCCTGGGCGAACAGGAAGCCGATCAGGTCCTGCACCTCGCGGTTCTGGTTCCACAGCCCGCCCATGGCCGAGGCCAGCATCTGGGGTGTGGCGTCGCCCCGGCGGACGGCGCGGTTCAGGGCGGTGAAGTCGTACAGGCTGGCCTCGAACACCACCGCGTCGAAGCCGCATTCGGCGACCAGGTTGCGCACCAGATCGGCCTTGAAGGCGCCGGTCTTCCCATCCCCGTGGGAGCCGTTCTCGCCCAGCAGCACGATCCGTTGGCCGCAGAGGTCC
>NZ_JAHFPF010000045.1 GCF_023259385.1 Brevundimonas sp.
CTGATCGCCCAGACGGGACGCGCCCTGTCGCTGACCTCGGACGCCCAGTACCGCTTCGCGCGCGGCGTCGACACGGCCTCGGCCGTGCCGGGCGTCGAACTGGCGACGAAGCTGATCCTCGACCTGTGCGGCGGCGAGCCGTCCGAGGTCGTGGTCGCCGGTCAGGCGCCGGCCGTTCCGACCGCCTTCGCCTTCGACCCCGCCCGTGTCGGTTCGCTGACCGGCCTGTCGCTGACGGAAGACCGCATCGCCGAGATCCTGATCGCCCTCGGCTTCGCCGTGACGCGCGGTTCACCCTGGGCGGTGACGCCGCCCTCGTGGCGCCGCGACGTGGACGGCCCCGCCGACCTGGTGGAAGAGGTCGCCCGCATCGAGGGCTTCGACCAGCTGCCGTCGACGCCCCTGCCCGACCAGGGCGCGCCCTCGAGGGGGGTTCTGAACCCGCGTCAGGCGCGGGTGCGCCTGGCTCGCCGGGCCCTGGCCGCCATGGGCTACGCCGAAGCGATCACCTGGTCCTTCACCAAGCAGTCGATCGCCGCCCTGTTCGGCGGCGGCGATGAGAAGCTGGTGGTCGAGAACCCGATCGCCGCCGATCTGGACTGCATGCGGCCCTCGGCCCTGCCGAACCTGATCCAGGCCGCGGCCCGCAACGCCGCGCGCGGCCACGCCGACGCCGCCCTGTTCGAGATCGGCCCGATCTATCTGGACGACCAGCCGACCGGCCAGCGCACCGTCATCGCGGGCCTGATCGCGCCGCGCTCGGCCCGCCACTGGGGCGGTGGGGCGGAAGACGCCCTGTTCGCCCTGAAGGGGGACCTGCTCGCCTTGCTGGACCAACTGGGCGCGCCGACGGCGTCGCTGCAGCTGGTTCAGGGCCAGAACCGCGACTGGTGGCACCCGGGCCGTTCGGCGCGGCTGCAGCTGGGTCCGAAGACTGTGATGGTCGAGTTCGGCGCCCTGCACCCGCGGGTGCTGAAGGCGCTGGACGCCGACTCCCCGATGCTGGCCTTCGAGATCGTGCTGGACGCGGTCCCGGAGCCGCGCGGCGCCAAGGCCAAGACGCGGGGCCCGGCCAGCCTGGCCAATCTGATGCCCCTGACCCGCGACTTCGCCTTCGTGGTCGAGGACGGCAAGGCGGTCGGCGATCTGGTCCGCGCCGTGGCCGGCGCCGACAAGGCCCTGATCGACGAGGTCCGGGTCTTCGACATCTATCGCGGCAAGGGCGTGGACGACGGGTTCAAGTCGGTGGCGCTGGAAGTCGTCATCCAGCCGGTCGAGGCCACCCTGACCGACGCCGAGATCGAGGCCCTGTCGGCCAAGGTCGTGGCGGCGGCCGGCAAGCTGGGCGCCGTGCTTCGGGGCTGACCCCCGGCACGGCGTTTCGCCTCTTCCGCTCCCCCGGCCTTCTGGCTTAGGATCGGGGCGCGGGCTGGCACGGGCGCCCGCTCAGGCGTCTCGCCCAAGCTCCGTTCTTTTCGCCGCGCCTCGCCGCGCGGCCAGGAGCGAAGATCTTGGACGCCACCTACGAACCCACGCCGCCCCGCCTCAGCTATGGCCGCCTGTTCCTGCGCTTTCTGCGCTTCGGCCTGAACGCCTTCGGCGGGCCGGTCGCCCAGATCGCCATGATCCGCAGGGCGCTGGTCGAAGACGAACACTGGATCAGCAGCGCCCGCTTCAATCGCCTTCTGGCGGTGATGCAGGTCCTGCCCGGCCCCGAGGCCCACGAACTGTGCGTCCATCTGGGCATCGCCGCGCGCGGCCGCTTCGGCGGATTGCTGGCCGGCCTCGGCTTCATGCTGCCCGGCCTGCTGCTGATGCTCGGCGTCGCCTGGGCCTACGATCGCTTCCTGACCGAAACCGACGCCTTCGACGCCGCCCTTCTCGGCGTGCAGATCGTGGTCCTGGCCCTGATCGCGCGGGCCGTGCGCCACATCGGCGGACACGCCCTGGAGAACCGGCTGCTCTTCGGCCTGGCCGCGGGAGCCTTCGTCGCCACCCTGGCGGGCGTCAGCTTCTGGGTCATCCTGGCGACGGCCGGCGCCGTCTACGGCCTCATGGCGTCGGGACGGCGAACCGCGCCGTGGCTCGCGCTGGCGGCGGGCCTGGCGGCCGCGCTGACGCTTCGCCTGAGCGGCCTCGACCAGGCCCCGACCTTCGCACCCATGACCGAGGCCGTGACCGAACCGGGCGCCGTCGCTCTGTTCTGGTCAGGGCTGAAGGCGGGGCTGCTGACCTTCGGCGGCGCCTATACGGCCATTCCCTTCGTGCGGGCGGACACCGTCGGGCGCGGATGGGTCGAGGACGGCCGCTTCCTGGACGGCGTGGCCTTCGCCGGCGTGCTGCCGGCGCCGCTGGTCATCTTCTGCACCTTCGTCGGCTACCTGGCCGGCGGCTGGATGGGGGCGGCGGCGATCACGTTCGGCGTCTTCTTGCCGGCCTTCGCCTTCTCCATGGTCCTGTACGAGCGACTGGAGGCTGTCGTGGCGGATCCGCGCCTTCATCGGACCCTGACCGGGATCGCCGCCGGCGTGGTCGGCCTCATCGCCGCGACGCTCCTGCAACTGGCCTGGACGACGGCCGGGCGGGTCCCGTCGATCTGGCCCGCCCTGGCCATCCTGGCGCTCGCCCTGATCGTGATCTGGCGCTGGAGGAGCCGCCTGGCCGCGCCGCTGGTCATCGCGGGCGGCGCGCTCCTGGGTCACGCGCTTCTCGGTTGAGGAGACGGGCCCGAACGGAGCGCAATCTCCTGTTAACCTTGCCGCCGCAAGGCTGACGCAAAGCCCGGCGACGGTGGCATGAGCGCCCGCGCGAGTCGGGCGGCCCTCCTCGTCTTCGGAGCCAGAACCATGCACCGCCGCCACCTGATCCAGTCCGGCCTCGCCCTCGGCGCGACCTCCGCCCTCGGCGCCTGCGCCAGCAACGGGCCGACCGATCCCAACTATCCGATCCGTTCGGACCAGACGGCGCCGGCCTACACCTCCGACGAGCTGATCGCGGCCGGCTCGCGCGAACTGGGCATCGCAGCCGAAGCCCTCGGCGGCGCCATCGAGCGCATCTTCGCCGACCAGGGCGACCGCCCCACCGCCTACATCGCGGGCGAGGAAGCCTCCGGCGCTGCCGGGGTCGGCCTGCGCTACGGCCGGGGCGCCCTGCACATGAAGGACCTGTCGGCCTCGCAGGAGGTGTTCTGGCAGGGCATCTCGATCGGCTGGGACGTCGGCGGCAACGGCAGCCGGGTCTTCACCCTGGTCTACGGCCTGTACCACCCGGACATGATCTACCGCCGCTACCCCGGCGTGGAAGGCTCGGCCTATCTGGTCGGGGGCGTGGGCGTGAACTACCAGCGCGCCGACGGCATCGTCCTGGCCCCGATCCGCACCGGCGTCGGCCTGCGCCTGGGCGCCAACGTCGGCACCATGGCCTACAGCCGCCAGCGCAACATCCTGCCGTTCTAGGAAGGGCGCTCGCGACGCGGTCGCTCCCTGCTTGAGCGCGACCGCGTCTTTGCTCAGCCCTCGCGGATCAGCGCCTCCAGCCCCTCGCGCCAGCTCGGATAGCGCGGCCGCCAGCCAAGCTCAGCCTTGGCCTTCGCGTTCGAGAGGCGTTTGGAGTCCAGGTAGAAGCGCCGCATGGCGTCCGACACCGAGGGATCGTCCAGATCGACCTCGGGCGGCAGAGACAGGCCCAGCCGGGCCGCCGCGCCCGCGATGACAACGTCGGCCGGCGAAGGCTCGTCGTCGCACAGGGTGTAGGCGGCGCCCGGGTGCGGCCGGGCGATGGAGGCGAACAGTCCGGCCACCGCGTCCTCGACATGGACGCGGTTGAACACCTGCCCGGGCTTTCGGACAATCCGGGCGGTGCCGTCGCGCAGCTTGTCCAGCGGCGAGCGGCCCGGACCATAGAGGGCGGGCAGGCGGAACAGCTGGACGGTCAGGCCCATGCCGCGCCCGGCGTCCAGCCAGTCGCGCTCGGCCCGCACGCGCCGCGCGCCTTCGAGGCTGGCCGCGTTCAGTTCGTCGTCTTCGAAGGCCCAGCCGCCCGCCCGGTCGCCGAACACGGCGGTGGACGAGACATAGCCGATCCAGTCGGGCCAGGCGCCCGAGGCGGTGATGGCCGGGATCAGGGCCTTCAGCCCGGGGCAGCCGTGGGCGTCCGGGGGAGCGGTGACGAGCAGGGCCGAAGCCTTCGCCACGGCGGCGGACAGGGCTGCCTCATCCGTCGGATCGACGGCGGCGACGCCTTCCGCTTCAAGCGCAGCGCGGGTGTCGGCGTCGCGCGAGGTGGCGACCGCCGTCCCGCCCCCGCGAATGGCCTCAAGCGCCGCGGCGCGACCCAGCCAGCCGCCGCCGAAGACCAGCAGCGAAACGGACGAAGCGGCGTCGGGCATCAGACCTCAGGCGGAACGGGCATGGGTTTCGGCGCCGACGGTCGCAACCGTGGCGGTTTCACTCTTCAGCGCTTCGGCGCGCCGGGTGTTCCAGCTGGACACGCAGGGCACCTTGGTCAGATCGGCCCGGTCGGCGTAGCGGCGGGCGATGTCGGTGACCTCGTCCAGCAGCCCCTGCCGCAGGGTGATCGGCTTCAGGCCCAGGTCGCGGAACTGGTCGTTGGCCACGACCAGCTCGTTCTCGTCGGCTTCCTGACGCGGGTTGGGGACGTTGTGGACCTCGGCTCCGGTCATGCCGGCGATCATGGTGGCCAGATCGCGCACCCGGCGGCTCTCGGTCATCTGGTTGAGGATCTTGACCCGGTCCCCGGTCTTGGGCGGATTCTTCAGGGCCAGTTCGACGCAGCGTACTGTGTCCTGGATATGGATGAAGGCTCGCGTCTGGCCGCCGGTGCCGTGCACCGTCAGCGGATAGCCGACCGCCGCCTGCATCAGGAAGCGGTTCAGCACCGTGCCGTAGTCGCCGTCGTAGTCGAAACGGTTGATCAGACGCTCGTCCTTGCGGGTCTCCTCGGTCTGGGTCCCCCAGACGATGCCCTGATGCAGGTCGGTGATCCGGACGCCGTCGTTCTTGGCGTAGAACTGAAACAGCAGGGCGTCCTGCGTCTTGGTCATGTGGTAGATCGAGCCGGGGTTCGGCGGGAACAGGATCTCCTGCTCGGCCGGGCCGAAGTCGGTGTCCACCGTGACCTTCAGATAGCCCTCGGGGATGCGCAGGCCGGCGGTCGTATAGCCATAGACCCCCATGGTGCCCAAGTGTGCCAGGTGCACGTCCCGGCCGCTCTCGACGATGGCGGCCAGCAGGTGGTTGGTGGCGTTGAGGTTGTTGTCGACGGTGTACAGCTTGTGCCGGGCCGACTTCATCGAATAGGGCGCGGCCCGCTGTTCGGCGAAGTGTACGACGCTGTCGGGCTTCCACTCGCGGATCACGGCGACGAGCCGGTCGAACTCCTTGCCGACCGTCATGTTCTCGAATTCGATCTCCCTGCCCGAGACCTCCTTCCACGCGGCGATACGTTCGCCCATGGTCCGGATGGGGGTCAGGGACTGGACCTCCAGCTCGTTGTCGATGTTGCGGCGGCTGAGGTTGTCGACGACCAGCACGTCCCAGCCGCGGGCCGACAGATGCAGGGCCGTCGGCCAACCACAGAAGCCGTCCCCGCCCAGAACCAGTACGCGCATTTCCACCCTCATTTTCTTCTTACCGTCCTGCCTAGCGGAAGCCGGACGGCGGTCAAAGCGTCGCCTTACCGCAGCTTCAACGGCGGGGCCGCGCCTTCCAGTCGGCTTTGCTCTGGCCCCAGGCGTCGACCGGCAGGTCGGCGAAGGGCGGCGGCATCCGGGTCGGTCCCAGGTTGCGCGAGCCGATCCGCTCGGCCAAGCGCTGCGACGGCGTGTTGTCCGGATCGATGCAGTGGATGACGTCCTCCCAGCCCAGCACGTCGAAGGCGTAGTCCAGCGTCGCCGTCGCCGCCTCGACGCCATAGCCCTTGCCCTGGGCGTCCGGATGCAGGCCCCAGCCGACCTCGTTGCCCGGCCAGCCGTGCGGCCGCCACGGCCCGATCCGGCCCAGCCACAGGCCGCTGTCGCGCTCGATGAGCGAGAACATCGACACGCCCGTCAGGCTCCAGGCCCCGGCCATGCTCATGAAGCCGCGCCAGGCGGTCGAGGCGGGCTGGGGCCCGCCGAGGAATTTCGACGCCTCGGGATCAGCCATCATCTCGGCCCAGCGCGGGAAGTCCTCCATGGCGAGGGGGCGCAGGGTCAGGCGTTCGGTCTGAAGCACCGGTCCGGTCACAGCAGATACTCCCGTTCGAGTTGGTACTGACTGCCGTCAGGGGTCAGCACGCTGGAATAGAGGCCGAACCGGTCGATCCGGATCGGCGGCGAATGCAGCAGGTTGTGGCCGGTGATCCAGGCGCCGATCCGGTCCGGATTGGTCTGGGGCTTCAGATAGGCCAGCGTCAGGTGCGGCCGATACTCGCGGCGTTCCAGAGCGACGCCCGCCCGCTCGGCCGCCGACCGGCAGCGGCCCGCCAGCACGCCCAGGCGCTCGCTGGGGGCCACGCCCGCCCAGATCGTGTGGCTGCGGTGCGCGTCGCCGAAGGCGCCGACGCCCTTCAGCTCGATCTCGAAGGCCCCGCCGGTCGCCGCGCGCTCCAGCTCCACCGCCAGATCGTCGGCCCGACGTTCATCGACCTCGCCGTAGAAGGCCAGGGTCACATGCAGCTGTTCGTCGGTGCGCCATTTGGCGCCGGGCAGGCCGCTTTGGCGACGCTTCAGCGTCTCGGCCACGTCCCAGGGGACGGACAGGGCGGTGAACAGCCGGATCATGCGACCGTTGGTAGCGGGTCCGAACTCTGATCCCAAGTCCGGTTTTCCTTGCGGAAGGGTCGGTCGCGACCGATATTTGCTCCAAAGGCCGGGATCGCCCGGCTCTGAGGAGGATCGAAACCGCGATGAGCGATTTCAGAAACGGATATTCCATCCCGCAGACCGCCGACATGTCGGTGGACGCGGGCCTGCGCAGCTTCATGCTGGGCGTCTACAACAAGGTCGCCATCGGCCTGCTGGTCTCGGCCGTGCTGGCCTACATCACCGGCTCGGTGCCGGCGGTGCGCGACCTGCTGTTCGCCACGGCGGTCTTCCCCGACGGCGTGACCCGGATCACCGGCTACACCCTGCTGGGCATGATCGTGGCCTTCTCGCCGCTGGTCATCCTGCTGGGCTCCAACTTCGTGATGAAGAACCCGACCTCGGGCGGCGCCAGCGCGCTGTACTGGCTGATCGTGGCCCTGATCGGCGCCTCGATGGGCACCGTGGTCCTGCTCTACACGGGCGCCTCGGTGGTGCAGACCTTCCTGATCACGGCCGCCGCCTTCGGCGCGCTGAGCCTGTTCGGCTACACGACCAAGAAGGACCTGACCGGCATCGGCAGCTTCCTGATCATGGGCGTCATCGGCCTGATCATCGCCTCGGTGGTGAACATTTTCCTGCAAAGCGGCATGATGCAGATGATCATCAGCATCGCCGGCGTCCTGATCTTCGCAGGCCTGACGGCCTACGACACCCAGCGCCTGAAGATGACCTACTATGCGCTGGGCGGGAACCAGAACGCGATGGGCGTGGCCACCAGCTTCGGCGCGCTGAGCCTGTACATCAACTTCATCAACATGTTCCAATTCCTGCTGGCCCTGTTCGGCGGTCGTCGCTGATCTCTTAAGGGCGCCAACGTTCGCCGCGCGGCGGCTCACTGCTTGAGCGCGATCGCCGCGGCGAACTGACAGACCGGCCTCATGCAGCGAACCACCGCGTGGTGAGCGATAGGCCAACAGGATGGCCTCAAGCAGCGACCCGCCGCGCGGGGAGCGTTAGGCCACAAAAGAATGAGGGCCCCGGCGGCGACGCCGGGGCCCTTTTCTATTCCACGACGGTGAACCTGCGGCTGTCGAAGACCCGCAGCACCTGGGGCAGTTCCCGGCCCCGGCGCAGGACCATCCCGCCCTCCCCGATCACCGCCCACTGCCCCTGCTTCAGCCGCAGCGCCGGGCGCTTCTCGATGCGATAGGCGGGGGCGTCGCCCGAGCGGCGGAAGACGGCGAACTCGGCCACCTCCCTGTGCCCGACCATGGCGTAGTCCCGCCATTCGCCGGCGGCGACCATACGACCGTAGACTCTCAGGATCTGGTCCAGCTCGCGCCGGTCGAAGAAGATCGGTCCGGCCTGCTGGGCGTCGGCGGCGTCGCTCATCCCCTTAATCTAGGCGGGCGGTCGCCGGGCGCCAGCCCTGCTTGCGGCCGAACGCCGTGTCCGGAACGCCGCAATGCGAGGAAATCGCCCCGAACACGAAAACGCCTCCGTTCCGCCCATCGCCCGCCCCCTTGGGAGGCGACACCGGACCCATCGGCTCGTCGGAGTTCGGAGCGGTTCCGGATCCTGAACAGCCCCCCCAGCCCCCTGGAATTGTTCCATTCAAGGGCTTCGGCGGGCCGATGCTTCCTCCAAAGCGAGACGCCCGCTCCGCCACCTCCCCCCCTCCGGCCGAGCGGGCGTTTTGTTGTCCGGAGCAGGGTTCAGGCGTCGGCAGGCCTCAGGGCAGGGCGACCCGTTCCGTCTCGCCGCCACGCTGAACCGAGAGACGGCGCTCGCCGGTTCCGTCCAGCGCCCGCGCCAGACCCGACAGATCCGACACCGACCGTCCGTTGACCGACTGGATGACGTCGCCTGCCTGAAGGCCGGCGGCGGCGGCGGGCGAACCGCCCTCGACCGCGAAGACCTGCAGGCCGGTGGAGCCGTCGCGCACGCTGGCGCCGCGCGCCAGCACCACCTCGGCGCCGATGATGACCTGACGCTCGACCCGCGGCGTGACCGTCAGGGTGGCGCGGCCCTCGTGGCCGGCGCGCAGATAGACGACCTCGACCTGGGTCCCCGGTTCGGCGATGCCGATGGTGGCCTGGACGGTGCCGGCGTTGGAGACCGGGCGGTTCTGGATGCGGGTGATGACGTCGCCGCGGCGCAGGCCCGCGCTCTCGGCCGACGAGCCCGGGGTCACGTCCTCGACCACGGCCCCGCGCACGATGCCCAGGCCGAAGTCCCGCGAACGGGCGGCGTTCAGCGAGCCGAGGATGGCGCCGGTCGTACCGCGCTTGACCTCGCCCGTCGTGCGCAGCTGCTCCACGACATACATCATGATCCGGCTGGGCACGGCGAAGGCGATGCCGTCATTGCCGCCGCCGCCGCCCGACAGGATGGAGGTGTTGATGCCGATCAGCCGTCCCCGGCTGTCCAGCAGCGGTCCGCCGGAGTTGCCCGAGTTCACGGCCGCGTCGGTCTGGATGTAGTCCTCGATCCGGTCGCCCATGCCCGAACGGCCCAGGCCCGAGATGACGCCCATGGTCAGGGTCTGGTCGAGCCCCAGCGGGTAGCCGACCGCGAAGGCAAGGTCGCCGGTGCGCAGGGTGTCGGAACTGGCCACCTCGATCTGCGACAGGCCCGGGGCGATGATCTTCAGCACCGCGATGTCGGTGGCCTTGTCCGCCCCGATCAGGACGGCGTCGAAGATCCGGCCGTCGGTCAGATCGACGGTGAACTTCCGTCCGCCCTCGACCACGTGATTGTTGGTGACGACGATGCCCTCGGCCGCGTCGAGCACGGCGCCCGAGCCGCTGGCCATCGGGCGGGGTTCGTTGTCGCCGGAGCTGGGACCTTCGGACTGGCCCAGGGTGGTCACCTGCACCACGGCGGGCAGGGCGCGTTCCAGGTCGGTGGCGAAGGTGAAGACGCCGCGCTCGGCGTCATAGGGCAGCGACTGCGGCTGGGCCGTCTGGGCCCAGGCGGGCGCGGCGATCAGCAGGGGTGCGGCGAGCGCGAGGGCCAGCACGGAGACTCCGCCGGTCCGAGAAATGATGCGCCGCATGCCGTATCCCTTGTTCTGGACCGTGACCCTAGCGCGAGAAATGCGCCGTGACGACAGCTCCCGGCGCGGCGTCATCAATCGTCATGGATGCGCCGTGCCGTTTCAGGATGGCCCGCACGAACGCCAGTCCCATGCCATGGCTCTCGCGGCCCTCGGCCGAGGCGGCGGCGACGCTGGCGGCGTCGCCCGCGCCGCCGCCCCGGAAGCCCGGGCCCTGGTCGGCGACCGAGAAGCGGGGCCGCCCCTCACTCGCCGAGACGGCCAGGGTGACGACGCCGTCGTCCGGCGAATACTTGACCGCATTGTCCACCAGATTGGCCACGGCCCGCTGCAGCAGACTGCGCACGCCCAGCACCTCGACCGGCTCGACCTCGATCCGGATCGACACGCCGCGCAGCTCGGCCAGCGGTTCGTAGAGCTCGGCCGCCTGACGGGCCAGGGTGTCCAGGCGCACGGGCTCGAACGACCAGGCCTCGCCGTCGCGCAGCGCCATGGCCTCGTTCATCGCCCGTGTCAGCTCGTTCAGGTCGGCGCGCGCCTCATTGACCAGGCGGCGGGTCTCGGGCGTCTCCGCCGTGTCGGCCAGCCGCTCCAGCCGGGCCGAGGCGCGCGCCAGGGGCGTGCGGAAATCATGCGCCAGCTGGTCGGCGGAATCCCGCAGCCAGGCCAATAGCTCCTCAAGCCGGTCCAGGGTGCTGTTCACATGGCCCGACAGCTCGGTCAGCTCGGGCGCGACCTCGGTCTCGGGCGCGCGTTCGGAGAAGTCCCCGACCGCCGCGCGGTCCAGCGCCTTGCTGACCCGGGCCACGGCGCTGGTCAGGCGGCGGCGGGCGAAGGTGGCGGCGCTCAGGCCGATGGCGAGCAGCAGTCCCCCCGCCCCGATCACCGCCGCCACCGCCCAGCCCCAGGCGTCGCCCGAGGCGTCCACGACGCGGCCCACGGCGATGTCCAGCGCCCCGACCGAACGCTTGACCACCACCACCTCGACGGCGCGCGCCGGGCACAGGACGCCGCGCCCCAACCGCATCACATAGACGTCGGCGCCCAGCCGGGGCGACCGCTCGCCGCGCAGGCTTTCAAGCTCCGACAGGCCCGCCGGCTTGCCGACCGGCGCACGGATGAAGCGCACTCCCGCGCCGCCCCGGCCGGTGCGGCAGGTCTCCTCCAGCGTCCGCGCCTCGCGTTCGCGGGCCGGGCCGTTCTGGAAGGCGGTCAGCCAGTTGGACAGATAGACCGCGTCGGCCGGGCTCAGCGTATCCCCGGTCATGCCTTCCACGCCCAGCTTGGAAGCCATGGCGCCGTAATCATCGAGCGCGGCCAGCGCGGCCTTCTGGCGCTGGTCCATGCGCACCGCGGCGCTGGTCACCGCCAGCGACCCGGTCAGCGCCAGGGCGGACAGGACGGCGATTCCCGCCGCCAGCTGGGTGGTCGTGCGCCGCCCCAGCCAGGCCCTGATGCGGCGGAACGGGCCGGTCACGGCGATCTCAGCCCGTCCAGTCGGACAGGTCGCGGAACACCAGGCTTTGGCTGCGCGCCGAGACGATCAGCGGATGCAGGTCGTCGCCCAGTTCGGACGCCTGTTCCTTCAGCCGTCGGCGCAGGGCGCTGATGCGGGCATCGATGATGTTGACGAAATTGTCGGGCAGGAAATTCCACTCCACCCAGCACCGGTCCCACAGCATGGTCTTGGTCACCGGCTGGCCGCGCGCGGTCATCAGCTCGCAGACGATGGCGAATTCCAGCGGCGACAGGTCGATGGTGCGCGACGTCGCCCCCAGCTCCAGCTTCACCGTGCGCGCGCCGAACGACAGGCGGATGGGTCCGTTGACCAGATCGGCGTTCACGGGTTTCGCCCGGCGGGCGGCGCGGCGCAGCTGGGCGGCGATGCGCGCCAGCAGTTCCTCGTCCCCCACCGGCTTGGCCACATAGTCGTCGGCGCCCTCCAGCAGGCCCTCGACCTTCTGCCGCTCGCCGCCCAGGGCCGTCAGCATCAGGGCGGGCGCATCGGACGACGGCCCGTTGGAAGCGCGCAGGCGCTTCAGCGTCTCCAGGCCGTCCATCCCGGCGGTCAGGCGGTCGAGGATCAGCACGTCATAGGGCCGGGCCGCCGCCGCCTCGAGCGCGGTCTCGCCCCGGTCGACCCGGTCCACCCGCTCAAAGCCGGCGCGCAGCAGCCTTTCGGCGACGTGTTCGGACAGGTCCGGGTCATCCTCGAGCAACAGGGCGGCGCGGCCCGCGAAGACCTCGCGCAGCCGGGCGAAAGGGTCCTCGCCCGCGATCACTGGTTCTCCGTCCATCAGCCGCCTCCCGTCGCCGAACGATAGGACGTTGAAGCCGAATGACAAAGCTCGCCGGTCCCAACCGCCACCGTGCACGCGCGCGAGCGGACGCGGGGCTGATTCTTCCTGATCGAACGGCGATTGCCGGTCCGGCGGCGCATGCTACCGTTCCGCCCTGTTCGGAGGGATCCCATGCTCGTCGCCACCGCTCTCGCGCTTTCGCTTCAGGCCGCCCCGGCGGGCGCCGTCGATCCCACCTCGCCCGAAGGCGCCGCGGTGATGGCGCCCGTGAACGCCGTCTTCGCGGCCCTCGCCGCCCGCGACGGCCAGGCGATCCTGCCCCACGTCGATCAGAACGGCCGGATCACCGTCGTGGTGGATCGCGTCGACGGCGCACGCCGCGTCGGTACGCCGACCTGGGCGGAATTCACCAGCGGCCTGACCGCGGGGCCGGAGCGGTTCGAGGAGCAGATGCCCAACCCGACCGTGGCCATCGACGGCAATATCGCCACGGTCTGGGGCCGCTATGTCTTCAAGATCGACGGCCAGACCAGCCACTGCGGCGTCAACCATTTCGACCTGATCCGCCGCAACGACGAATGGACTATCGTCAACCTGACCTGGAGCCAGCGCACCACGGGCTGCGAGGCGCTGTAGGCCCGACCAAAGGTCGCCCTCGCGCTCAAGCAGCGAGCGACCGCGTCGCGAGCGATAGCGCCCTAAAAAGCGCTCTCGCCCGTGATGGCCCGGCCCAGGATCAGCGCGTGGACGTCGTGGGCGCCCTCGTAGGTGTTGACCGTCTCCAGGTTCATGGCGTGGCGCATGACGTGCATTTCGCCCGTGATCCCGGCGCCGCCGTGCATGTCGCGGGCCTCGCGGGCGATGGCCAGGGCCTTGCCGCAGTTGTTGCGCTTCATCATCGAGATGGCTTCCGGGACCCAGTCGCCGGCGTCCAGGCGGCGGCCCAGGGCCAGCGCGCCCTCGAAGCCGAGGAAGATCTCGGTCTGCATGTCGGCCAGCTTCTTCTGCACCAGCTGGCGGGCGGCCAGCGGGCGGCCGAACAGCATGCGCTCGGCGACATAGCCGCGGGTCAGGTGGAAGCAGGCCTCGGCCGCGCCCATCGCGCCCCAGGAGATGCCGTAGCGGGCCTTGTTCAGGCAGGAGAACGGGCCGCGCAGGCCCTTTACGCCCGGCAGCAGGTTCTCTTCGGGCACGAAGACGTCGTTCAGGCCGATGTCGCCGGTGACCGAGGCGCGCAGGGACAGCTTGTCGCCGATCTTGTCGGTGGTGAAGCCGTCGAAGCCGCGCTCGACGATGAAGCCGCGGATGACGTCGTCCAGCTTGGCCCAGACAATGGCCAGATCGCTGATAGGGCTGTTGGTGATCCAGTATTTCGCGCCGTTCAGGCGGTAGCCGCCGTCGACCTTGACCGCCTTGGTCTTCATCGAGGCCGGGTCCGACCCGCCGTCGGCCTCGGTCAGGCCGAAGCAGCCGATCAGCTCGCCGGCCGCCATCCTCGGGAGGAAACGAAGTTTCTGCTCTTCCGAGCCGAAGGCGTAGATCGGGTACATGGCCAGCGACGACTGCACCGACATGGCCGAGCGGTAGCCCGAATCGACCGCCTCGATCTCGCGCGCGATCAGGCCGTAGGCCACATGGCTGGCGCCCGCGCCGCCGTACTGTTCCGGCAGGGTGGCCCCCAGGAAGCCCATCTCGCCCATCTCGGTCATGATCGAGCGGTCGAAGGTCTCGTCCCGGAAGGCGGCCACGACGCGCGGCAGCAGCTTCTCGCGGGCGTAGGCCCGGGCCGCCTCCTGGATCATCCGCTCGTCGTCGGTCAGCCGCCCGTCCAGATCCAGCGGATCGTCCCAGCGGAAGGTCTTTTGATGAGCGCTGACGCCGTCGGCCATTCTAGTCTTCCCAGTAGCGGTGCGGGGTTCAGGTGATCGTGAGGATCCGTGACGATCAGCCCCCTGTTCTGGGCTGCGGTTTAGGCCAGAATGGCGGCGACGGGTAGAGGGAGCGCCCGTCGCAGGCTATGCAGGGACATGACCCGAACGCTGAAACAACTGTTCGCCGATCACCCGAGAGAGGTGGGCGAGGGCTATTTTGAGCATATGGCGCACTCGGCGAGCTTCGGCTTCAAGCTGGCGCGGCTGTCGGCGACCGCCTTCGTGCACGCGATGGTGCCCGGGGTTCACAAGACGACCGTCTCGGACGAGATCAAATGCATGGCCCGCGACATGGGCGGCCGCGCCGAAGAGGCCCGCGAATGCCGCATGAAGGATGCGGGCGTCTGGGACGTGGGTTTGTAGGCTCGCCGGCCAACGGCTAAGCAGGGGCCATGACCCAAGGCCCCCTCTCAGGCGTTCGCGTTCTCGATCTCAGCCGCGTGCTGGCCGGTCCATGGGCGACCCAGACCCTGGCGGACCTCGGGGCCGAGGTGATCAAGATCGAGCGGCCCGGCGTCGGCGACGACACCCGCCAGTGGGGCCCGCCCTTCACCACCAGAACCGACGGATCCAGGGGCGACGCCGCCTATTTCCTGTGCGCCAACCGGGGCAAGAAGTCGGTCGAGCTGGACATCGCCAGCCCCGAGGGCGCCGCCGCCGTGCGCGACCTGGCCAAGACCTGCGACGTGGTGGTCGAGAATTTCAAGACCGGCGGCCTGCGCAAATACGGCCTCGACTACGCCGGCCTGTCGGCGGTCAATCCGAAGCTGGTCTACTGCTCCATCACCGGCTTCGGTCAGGACGGGCCGGACGCCCACCGGGCCGGCTACGACTATATGATCCAGGCCATGGGCGGGCTGATGTCGATCACCGGCCAGCCGGACGGCGCGCCCGGCGCCGAGCCGATGAAGGTCGGGGTGGCGGTCGTGGACCTGTTCACGGGCCTGTACGCCTCCAACGCCATCCTGGCCGCCCTGATGCACGCCCGGGCCAGCGGCGAGGGCCAGCACATCGACATCGCCCTGTTCGACGTCCAGGCGGCCATGCTGGCCAATCAGGCGGCCAACTACTTCGTCTCGGGCAAGGCGCCGACGCGGATGGGCAACGCCCACCCCAACCTGGCTCCGTACCAGCCCTTCCCGTGCAGGGACGGGATGGTGGTCATCGCGGTCGGCAATGACGGCCAGTTCCGCGCCCTGTGCCTGGCGCTGGGGGTCGAGGGCATGGGGACGCAGGCGCGCTTCGCGACCAACGCCGCCCGCATCGAGCACCGCACGGACCTGACCGCCGAGCTGGCGGCCCTGACCGCGTCGCACAGCGTGAAGGCCCTGATGGCCATGCTGGAGGCGGCGGGCGTGCCCTGCGGCCCGGTCAACACCATCGATCAGGTCTTCGACGAGCCGCAGGCCAGGCATCGCGGGCTGGAGGTTGAACAGGCCCGCGCCGATCTGGCCGGTCCGGTCCGCACCGTCGCCTCGCCGATCCGCATGTCCAGGACGCCCGTCCGCTACGACCTGCCGCCGCCGGCGCTGGGGGCCGATACGGACGCGGTGCTGGGGACGCGAGGCTCGCGGGAGACCTGATCGCCCGCCGGGGTGAGCCGGTTCAGTCCTCCGGGATCGCCTCGATGATCCGCAGGTCGCGGATCGCCGCGTCCCCCAGAACGCGCAGCGCCTCCTGATAGGCCGGGCTGTCATGAGTCGCGATCGCCTGTTCGACGCTGTCGAACTCGATCAGCGTGGTGCGCTCGACCACGCCTGATTCAAACGCCGCGGCCGGGGTTCCGCGCGCCAGGAACCGCCCGCCGCCCTGCCGCATCGCCGGTCCCGCCAGCTTGATGTAGGCCTCAAGCCGCGCGGGGTCGCTGATCGAGCGGAAGGTGTTGATCCAGTAGGCCTTGGCCATCGCATATGTCCTTCGCGTGGAGCGTCAGTAGCCCCCCGGTTCTCCGCCCATCATCGTGAGGATGCAGCCGGCCAGCGGAAAGACCACGAAGAACAGGACGACCACGACGACCCCCGCCTTCTTGGCGTGGCGCATCACACCCTGGACTTCATGCTCGTCCAGTTCCCCGACCTTGCCGGGCGTATGGTCCAGCATCCATTCGCCGGTCGTTTCCGCCTCGTCCGCGAATTCGCCGGCGCGCATTCGGGCGATCACCTGCCGCGCTTCGAAGATCTGAGCGGATTCCGTCGCCACCCGGACGCCGCCCAGACCGATCAGCATGTCCGGGTTCATGGTCGCCATGTCACGGTCAGGCAGCCAGGCCTCTATCCCGTGCCGCCGGAGCATGGTGACCGCCAGTTCCGCCTCCGGGAGGGTGGAGAAACGGGCGACCTCGAGAATGTCCCGGACCGCCGAGGTCACGTTGTCAGAGATCCAGCAGCGCGCGCGCCGGGTCTTCCAAAAGATCCTTCACGCGGACCAGGAAGGTCACGGCTTCCTTGCCGTCGACGATGCGGTGATCGTAGCTGAGGGCCACGTACATCATCGGGCGGATCTTCACCTCGCCGTTGATGGCCATCGGGCGCTGCACGATGTTGTGCATGCCCAGGATGCCCGACTGCGGCGCGTTCAGGATCGGCGTCGACATCAGCGAGCCGTAGGTGCCGCCGTTGGTGATGGTGAAGGTGCCGCCCTGCAGCTGGTCCAGGGTCAGGTGGCCGTCGCGGGCCGCCTTGCCCAGATCGCCGATGCCCTTCTCGATGCCGGCCAGCGACAGGGCGTCGGCGTCGCGCAGCACCGGAACCACCAGACCCTTTTCGGTGCCGACGGCGACGCCGATGTCATAGTGGTTCTTGTAGATGATGTCCGTGCCGTCGATCTCGGCGTTGACCGACGGGATCTCCTTCAGGGCCGCGAC
>NZ_JAHFPF010000294.1 GCF_023259385.1 Brevundimonas sp.
GAACGTTTGAACACGACGGACCTCACAACAGGGATGACCAGCGTTAGGGCGGGCGCGAGGCTGCGGTCAAGCTGGCGCTGCAAGAAGCCGCTGGACGCCGCCGCGAGGGCGATCTAACGCGGTCACATCCATAATCCGGACCTTGCCCCATGAAGCGTTTCGCCCTCGCCGCCGCCGCCGTCTGCGTGCTGGCCGCCGTCGCCGTTCCCGCCGCCGTGCAGGCGTGGGGCAACACCGGCCACCGGCTGATCGGGATCGCCGCGGTGCGCGCCCTGCCGGACGACATGCCCGCCTTCCTGCGCACGCCGGGCGCGGCGGCCGACATCGGCGAACTGGCGCGCGAGCCGGACCGCTGGAAGGGCGGCGGCCAGCCGCACGACCGCGAGCGGGACACGGCCCACTTCGTGGACATGGACGACAACGGCTTCATCATGAGCGCCGCGGGCCCGTCGATCGACGCCCTGCCGCGCCTGAAGTCGGAATACGACGCCGCCCTCACGACCGCCGGCCTGGACGTCAATGACGCGGGCTACCTGCCGTATGCCATCTGGGACGGCTATCAGAACCTGGTGCGCGACTTCGCCTACTGGCGCGTGCTGAACGCCCAGGAGGCGCGCGAGACCGATCCGGCGAGGAAGGAGTGGTACCGCGTCGATCGCGAGCGCCGCGAGGCCCTGATCCTGCGCGACATGGGCGTGCTGGGCCACTACATCGGCGACGGCTCCCAGCCCCACCACACCACCATCCACTACAACGGCTGGGACCGGAACACGCCCAACCCCGAAGGCTTCACCACCTCGCGCCAGACGCACAGCCTGTTCGAGGGCGCCTTCACCGCCAAGGTCGCCCGTCTGGACGCCATCGAGGCCGCGATGACCGCGCCCCAGCTTGACGGCTTCGACCTGCGCGCCCGGGTGCCCGCCTATCTGCGCGAGACCCTGTCGCAGGTGACACCCTTCTACCGGCTGGAGAAGGCCGGGGGCTTCGGCGACGGCGACGCGCGGGGAGCCGAGTTCACCATCGCCCGACTGGCCGCCGGCGCCTCGGAGCTGCGCGACTTCTACATCCTCGCCTGGCGCGACTCGGCCGATGACTCGATTGGCTGGCCGGCGGTGAAGGTGGCCGAGGTCGAGGCCGGGACGGCCGACCCGTGGCTGGCTATGATCGGCGAGGACTGAGGGTTTCGCCCGACGGCCTGCGGGGGTAGGGACGGCCCATGCCCGACCTGACCCCGCCCGTCGTCATCCTCGACAAGTCCCAGCTGGCCGACAACATCGGCGCCGTGGCCCGGGTGATGGCCAATTTCGGCCTGAGCGAACTGCGCCTCGTCAGCCCGCGCGACGGCTGGCCGCAGGAGCGGGCCTGGGCCACGGCCTCGGGCGCTGACTGGGTGCTGGACGAGGTCAAGGTGTTCGACAGCGTGGCCGAGGCGGTCGCGGATCTGAACACCGTCTTCTCGACCACGGCCCGCCCGCGCGAGACGCGGATGCCGGTGCGCACGCCGCGCGAGTCGGCGCGCATCCTGTACGACGACACCGCCTCGGGCCTGAAGACGGGCCTGCTGTTCGGCGGCGAGCGGGCGGGGCTGGAGACGACCGATATCGCCCTGACCGCCGGCATCACCACCATCCCGATCGATCCGAAGCACCATTCGCTGAACCTGGCGCAGGCGGTGGCGATCAACGCCTATGAGTGGCGCACCCTGATCCTGGACGCCCCGCCGCCGCGCTTCCGCGAGATCGACCCGCCGGCGTCGAACGAGCTGCTGATCGGCATGTACGAACATTTCGAGGCGGAGCTGGAGGCCGGCGGCTTCTTCTTCCCGCCCGAGAAGAAGCGGTCGATGAGCCAGAACCTGCGCGTCATGCTGGGCCGCTCGGCCTTCAGCGAGCAGGAGGTCGCCACCTTCCGCGGCGCCATCCACGCCCTGGCCAAGGGCCGCGGCCGGGTGCTGGCCAAGATGGCCGAGGCGCGGGCGGCGGCGGACCGGAAAGTCTCGGACGATGACTGAGGATCAGGTCGGGGCGCTTCTGAAAGAACTGTGTGTGGAGCTTGGCTTCTGCCTGCCGTCGGATGGTTATGACCGGATTGCTGATCACCCGCCGGAAACCGCTGATGCTTTCGCTCGCGCGGTCTTCGCCGCCGAGGGGTTGGACTACGATGGTGATCCGCGAGAGGGCTTGAAGGCTGCCGTGCGGGAGATGGCGGCACGGCATCTGGACGCGGCGCGGTGAAGGCGCTGTGGATCTATCCGCCGGCGGCGCTGACGGAGATCGCGGGCTGTTTCGCCTTCTGGGCCTGGTTGAAGCTGGACCGTTCGCCGCTGTGGCTGATCCCCGGCGTGGCCTTTCTGATCGCCTTCGCCTGGCTGCTGACCCTCGTGCCGGCGGCGGCGGCGGGACGGGCGTTCGCCGCCTATGGCGGGGTCTATATCTGCGCCTCGCTGATCTGGATGGCGATGGTCGAGAAAAGCCCTCCGGACCGCTGGGACCTGATCGGCGGCGCGGTCTGTCTGGCCGGGGCCGGGATCATCCTGTTCGCGCCCAGAGGCTGAGGTCGGGGCTGGAGGCCGCCGCAAAAACGCCTGTTTACGGTGGAGCTTGGACGGCATGTTGAACCGTCGCCTCGTCCTTGGGTCCGCCGCCGCCCTGCTGGCCGGCTCCACCTTCGCCTCACGCGCGCTCGCGGGCGACGCCGATGAGGCGACGCTGCGCGCCCTGGCGGCCGAAACCGGCTTCACCGGCGTGCTGATGACCGGCCGGGCCGGGCGAGCCGAGCAGACCATCGCCCTGGGAATGCACGACGTCGAGGCGGGGCTCCCGACGCGGGCGGACGGCGTCTACTGCCTGGCCTCGATCTCCAAATGGCTGACGGCGACGGCGGTGCTGAAGCTGGTGGACCAGGGCCGCCTGTCGCTGGAGGCGCCGATCACGACTTGGCTGCCGGAGTACCGGGCGGACACCGGGGCGAAGCTGACCCTGACGCACCTGCTGTCGAACACCAGCGGCGTGCCGGCCCTCCTGGGCGACGTCATGCGGGCCGATCCGTCGTTGCGGACGCGGGTGATTCCGACCGAGGAGGCGCTGCGCCTGTTCTGCCAGGGCGACCTGAAGTTCGAGCCGGGCGCCCAGTTCGACTACGCCTTCACCAACTGGATCATCGTCCTGGGCATCGTCGAGCGTGTGACCGGGCAGGCCTTCCCGGACGCCATCCGGACCCTGCTGCTGGAGCCGCTGGGCCTGAACGAGATCCGCGGCGACGACGCCTTCATCGAGACGCCGCGCACGGCGGTGTCCTACCGCACGCTGGAGCCTCTGGTGCGCCAGCCCAATGAGCGAATGCCGATGATGCTGGCCGCGGGCGGCTATTACGGGACCGCCGCCGACCTGCTGAAGGCCGCGCATGGGGTGTTCGACGGCGACTTGCTGTCCACGGATTCGCAGCGCCGGTTGAGGACCGTCATCGCCATGGGCGACGACTACGCGCTGGGTGGGCGGGTGCGGACTCTGATGATCGACGGACAGGCGCGTCCGGCGGCCTGGAACACGGGCAGCACGGTGGGTTATCGCGCCTTGCTGGCGCACCGGTTCGACGATGGGCGCACGCTGGTGATCCTGAACAACACCAGCCTGCCCAATCCCGTGCGCGGCCGGCTCGGCGACGCCGTCTTCGGAGCCTCGCCGCCGGCTTGAGACGGGTCACGCGGTTGATCCCGCAAATCGGTTCCTGTAGGAGCCGCCTCGTTGGGGAGTAGCCGCCGGCGACGTTCAGCCGGGATCGCGTCAACACACTCGTAGCCTTCGATCCGAGGATTGGGGACTCGTGGTGCGATCAGCGGACCGAGTGTCCGCCTGGCGAGACCAGCGTGCTTCGCGGGTCCCTACCGGCAGGGTCGCGAACGCGCTGTCTCGTGCGCCCGGCGGATTCGTTCTCATGACCCCTCTTTCCATCGCGGTGCTGTCGCTCAGCATGTCGACGGACGCCTTCGCCGCCGCCGTGCGGCGCGGCGCGGCCCATCGTCCCCCTTTCGCCACGGCCGTCCGCAACGGCCTGGTCTTCGGCGTGATCGAGGCGATCACCCCGCTGATCGG
>NZ_JAHFPF010000046.1 GCF_023259385.1 Brevundimonas sp.
TCCCGCCGCCCCGGGCGCCGCTCCGGCGACGACCCAGGCCACCCCGGCGGCTCCGCCTGCCGCGACCAGCTCCGCCCCGGCCAACCACTAGGCTCGGTCACAGATACGGAAAGGCCCCGCCGGCGACGGCGGGGCCTTTTTCGTTCTGGCCCGCTATCGTCCCGGCGAAGGCCGGAACCCAGCGGCGCGCGAAAGCGCGAACCTGTGGGGAGCTCGAATATCGGCGACAGCGAGCTTCGTTGACGGCTGATGGTGTTTCGCCGCGGTCGCGGCGCTGCTGGGTCCCGGGGTTCGCTTCGCGCCCCCGGGATGACGATAGCAACGGAGTTGTGGCTTAGAGCTTTCTGAACACCGGCGCCTTGAAGCCTTCGGCGGCGTAGCGGGCTTCCGCCTCGGCCAGCGGCTCGACGACCACCGCGCCGTGGTGGCCGGTGGCGTGCAGGACGCGGTCGGCGTCGATCAGGATGGCGGAATGGCCGTTCCACGGCCCCATGTCGTCATGCAGCCAGATCACCAGGTCGCCGCGACGGGCCTGCGCGCGCGGCGTCTCGGCGCCCAGCTCGACCTGCTGGTCCGGATAGCGCGGCGCGGCGCGGCCGCAGGCGTAGAGCGCCTGCTGGATCAGGCCCGCGCAGTCGGTGCCGCGCGAGGAGCGGCCGCCGGGAACGTGCGGCACGCCGAGCAGGCGTTCGGCCACGGCGACGGGATCGGTCTCGAACGCGCCGACGGGCTGGAAACTGGGGTCTTCGCCCTCGAGGACGAGGGCGTTCAAGGGCAGGGCGGCGTCGACCGCGGCCACCCGGGCGCGGGCCAGGGGCGCGCCCTCGGTCAGGTTGGAGGCCTTGACCCAGCCGACCACGCCGTCGCGGCGGGCGCGGCCCCACAGGCGGTCGCCGTCGGCGTCGAGGATGTCGAAGACCTCGCCGAAGACCAGCTGGTCGATGCGAGATCCGGTTTCGCCATGGATGTCGGCCACCGGGGCGGTGCAGCGCATCGCCCGGGTCGCGCGGTAGGCCGCGGCGCGGACCACGCCTTCCAGCGCCTGCTCGGCCAGATCGGGCCGGGCCAGGGTGGTGCGGGGGTCCAGAATGTCGGCGGCAGCGGTCAAACGAAGCTCGTCTGGTTGAGCCGGTGTTGTAGCGCGCGGTGGTGGAAGGGCCGTTAACGGGAG
Organism: Brevundimonas sp.; assembly: GCF_023259385.1. GTDB lineage: Bacteria > Pseudomonadota > Alphaproteobacteria > Caulobacterales > Caulobacteraceae > Brevundimonas. The sequence continues at coordinate 1,172 of NZ_JAHFPF010000046.1, forward strand.
GAATTTAGGCAGCAGGCAGTAGGCAGTAGGCAGTAGGCAGTAGGCAGAGGATCGCAGCCGGGCGGCTGGGAGAGCAATCCTCCCTATTGCCTACTGCCTATCTGCCTACTGCCTCACCGCGAAGCGGCGCTTCAGCATCTCGAACGACGCCCGCAGGCCCTGCGCCTCGCCGCCCTCGGGCCAGCCGGGGCGGGCGCGGGGGTTCCAGGCGAAGATGTCCATGTGCGCCCAGGCGCCGGTCTCGGGGGCGAACTTCTGCAGGAACAGGGCCGCGCAGACCGAGCCGGCCTGCGCCCAGGCGGAGGAATCGTTCTTCAGGTCGGCGATCTCGGTCTCCAGCGCCGACCGGTAGCCGGCCCACAGCGGCATGCGCCACAGCGGGTCGCCCACGGCGGCGGCGGCGGCCAGCATGTCGGCGGCCAGAGCCTCGTCGTCGGTATACAGCGGCGGCAGCTCCGGTCCCAGCGCCATCCGCGCGGCGCCGGTCAGGGTGGCGAAGTCCAGCGTCAGGTCGGGGTTGTGCTCCGCCGCCCGGGTCAGGACGTCGGCGAGGATGAGCCGGCCCTCGGCGTCCGTATTGCCGATCTCGATGGTCAGGCCTTTGCGGCTGGACAGGACGTCGCCGGGGCGGAAGGCGTCGCCTGACACCGCGTTCTCGACGGCGGCGACCAGCACCACCAGCCGCACCGGCAGCCCGGCCTGCATGACCAGGCGGCCGAGCGCCAGCACATGGGCCGAGCCGCCCATGTCCTTCTTCATGTTGCGCATGCCCGCGGCGGGCTTGAGGTCCAGTCCGCCGGTGTCGAAGACGACGCCCTTGCCGACCAGGGCCACCAGGGGCAGGCCGGTCTGGTCCAGGTTCCAGCCGATCTCGATGACCCGGGGCGCGCGGTGCGGGGCGGCGGCGCGGCCGACGGCGTGGACGGCGGGGTAGTTCTCTTCCAGCAGGGCGTCGCCGGTGATGACCGACAGGGCCGCGCCGTGGGCCTCGGCGATCTCGCGGGCGATGGTCTCGATCTGCAGGGGGCCCATGTCGCCGGCGGGGGTGTCGACCATCTCGCGGGCCAGGGCGCAGGCGGAGGCGATGTTCAGCAGGGGCTGCACGTCCACGCCGGGGGCGGCCAGACGCGGGCCCTGGGCGGGACGGCTCTTGTAGCGGTCGAAGCGATAGGCTCCCAGGGCGAAGGCCAGGGCCGCCTGCGAGGCCGCCTCCCCGTCCACGCCGTCCAGCCGCCACAGGCCGGCGGGCAGTCTGGCCGCCAGCCCCCGGGCGGCCATGGGATCGAAGCGGTCGCCGGCGCCGAACAGGGCGCCCGCCACGGCGCCGTCCGCGCCGGGCAGGACCAGCAGCTGGCCGGCCTTGCCGGTGAAGTCATTGGCGGCGGCCCAGGCCGCCTCGGCGCCGCCCAGAACCGCGTCCTTGCCGACCACGCGGACCGGAAGCGCGCCCGTGGCGTCGGCAGTCAGCACATCGGGATGGAGAACGGACATGGAGTCGGCCTTTGTTAACCAGCAGTTGACGCGGAGGGCCGATTCTATGGCCGACCTTTCCGGAGCGCCTTCTCATGTCGCGCACGACCGCCTGTATCGCAACCGTCGTCCTGTTCACCGCCCTCGCCGCCCCGGCGCTGGCGCAGGTCACGCCTGTGCCTCAACAGGCCGCCGAGCCCGCGCCGCCGCGCACGCCCGCGACCGCCGAGGTGCGCGCCGCCTATGAGCGGGCCGACGCCCTGTCGCGGTCGGTGTTCTGGACCCAGGAGGCCGAGATCACGCCGCTGGATCCGGTCGCCGGAGTGAAGGCCTCGCAGGCGCTGCGCGAACTGGGCCGCCACGACCAGGCCGCCGACATCGCCCAGCGCGTGCTGCTGGTCCAGCCGGGCAACTACGACGCCATGCTGGAGCTGGGGCGGGCCCATATCGCGCGCGGCCAGGCCTTCTACGGCATCCTGGCGCTGGAGCGGGCCCGCGACATGAAGCCCGACGACTGGCACCCCTGGTCGCTGCTGGGCACGGCCTATGAGCAGGTGCGCCGGACCGACGACGCGCGCGCCTCCTGGGCCCAGGCCCTGGCCCTGTCGCCCGAGAATCCCGACGTGCTGACCAATATGGCCGTCTCGGCCATGACGCGCGGCGACAACGCCTCCGCCGAGCCCCTGCTGCGCCGCGCCGCCGCCCAGCCGGGCGCCTCGCTGAAGGTGCGGCTGAACTTGGCGCTGGCCCTGGGTCTGAACGGGAAGATGGGCGAGGCGGAGCAGATCCTGCGCCGCGACCTGCCGCCGGACCAGGCCGACAGCAACCTGGCCTGGCTGAACGCCCGCAACGCCGCGGGCTCGCAACAGGCCGCCGCCCGCACCTGGACCTCGCTGCAAGGTAGCTGAGGGGCGGTTGATCCCCTACATTGGGTTCCATGATCGACGAGCTCTACAGCACGCGCATCCTGACGCTGGCGGCCAACCTGCCGCACAGCGGCCGCCTGCCCGCGCCGGAAGGCACGGGCGAGCGGGTCGCCAAGCTGTGCGGATCGAAGGCCGTCGTGGACGTGACGCTGGACGCCGAGGGCCGCATCGCGACCTTCGCTCAGGACGTGAAGGCCTGCGCCCTGGGCCAGGCCGCCGCGGGCGTGCTGGGCGAGGCGGTGATCGGCGCGACGGCGAATGAGCTGTCCGCCGCCCGCGACGCCATGCTGGCCATGCTGAAATCCGGCGGCGAAGGCCCCGAGGGCCGGTTCGAGGGCCTGCGCGCCCTGAAACAGGTCGCCGACTACCCGGCCCGCCACGCCTCCACCATGGTCGCCATCGAGGCGACGCTGGACGCCGTCCGCGAGGCGCTGGAGCGCAAGGCTCCGGACACCCGAACTCGCCTCGCCGGCTAGGCGGTTGCTCCTTTATCTTTGGCCTATCGCGCGGTCGCGCTACTTGAGGCCAGGCCCTTCACGGGGGATAAGCGCGGCGACATGGCTTCCGGCGGAACTCTCTACGAACGCGGCGTCCGATTGGCCCATCGCGGGTACAAGGTGACGCTGTCGCCCCTGATCGGACAGCAATGCCGGTTCCGGCCGACCTGCTCCGACTACGGGCGGGACGCGCTGATCCAGCACGGACCGCTCAAGGGGGGATGGCTCACGGTCAGACGCCTCTGTAAATGCCACCCCTTCAGCGGCATGGACTGGACCTATGATCCGGTGCCTCCGCCGCCCGAAAAGACAGACCGATGATCGAACTCAAATTCCCCGACGGCGCCAGCCGACAGTTTCCCGCCGATGCGACGGGCCGTGACGTGGCGGCCTCCATCTCCCCGTCCCTGGCCAAGCGCGCGGCGCTGGTCGAGATCAACGGCCAGCAGTGGGACGTGGACCGCCCGCTGGAAGTCGGCGGCGACTTCAAGCTGATCATGCGCGACGATCCCGACGCGCTGGAGACCATCCGCCACGACGCCGCGCACATCCTGGCGCAGGCCGTGCAGGAGCTGTTCCCCGGCACCCAGGTCACCATCGGCCCGGCCATCGAGGACGGCTTCTATTATGACTTCTTCCGCGAGGAGCCGTTCTCGACGGACGACTTCGCCGCGATCGAGAAGCGGATGGCCGAGATCGTCGACCGCGACGAGAAGCTGGTCCGCGAGGTCTGGAACCGCGACGAGGCCATCGCGATGTTCGAGGCCAAGGGCGAGAGCTTCAAGGCCGAGCTGATCCGCGACCTGCCCGCCAGCGAGACGATCACCGTCTACCGGACGGGAACCTGGGCGGACCTGTGCCGCGGACCGCACTTCCCCTCGACGAAGTTCGTGGGCAAGGCCTTCAAGCTGACCAAGCTGGCCGGCGCCTACTGGCGCGGCGACCACCGCAATCCGCAGCTGCAGCGCATCTACGCCACGGCCTGGGCCAGCCAGGCCGACCTGGACGCCTATCTGCTGCGCGTCGAGGAGGCCGAGAAGCGCGACCACCGCAAGCTGGGCCGCGCCATGGAGCTCTTCCACATGCAGGAAGAGGGCCGGGGCATGGTCTTCTGGCACCCCAAGGGCTGGGTGCTGTGGCAGGTCATCGAGGCCTATATGCGCCGCCGGCTGGACGCCGCCGGCTATGTCGAGGTCAAGACGCCCCAGGTGCTGGACCGCACCTTCTGGGAGAAGTCGGGCCACTGGGAGAAATACCGCCCCAACATGTTCGTCTGCGAGACGGTCGAGGGCGAGACCCTCAGCCTGAAGCCGATGAACTGCCCGGGCCACGTGCAGATCTTCGGCATCGGCCAGCGCTCGTACCGCGAGCTGCCGCTGCGCATGGCCGAGTTCGGCGCCTGTCACCGCTATGAGCCGTCGGGCGCCCTGCACGGCCTGATGCGCGTGCGCGGCTTCACCCAGGACGACGCCCACATCTTCTGCCGCGAGGACCAGATCGTCGAGGAGACGGAGCGCTTCATCCGCCTGACGAAGATGATCCACGCCGACCTGGGCATGGAGACGGCCTACATCAACCTGGCCACCCGCCCCGAGATCCGCGCCGGGTCGGACGCGTTCTGGGACAAGGCCGAGGGCATGCTGGCCGAGGCCGCCAAGGCCGCGGGCGTCGATCCCGTCATCGCCGAGGGCGACGGCGCCTTCTACGCGCCCAAGCTGGACTTCGTGGTCAAGGACGCCATCGGGCGCGAGTGGACCTGCGGCACGCTGCAGCTGGACTACGTCCTGCCCGAGCGGCTGGACGCGACCTACATCGGCGAGGACGGCCAGAAGCACCGGCCGGTCATGCTGCACCGCGCGATCCTGGGCTCGTTCGAGCGCTTCATCGGCATCATGATCGAGAACTACGCCGGGGCCTTCCCGCTATGGCTGGCGCCGACGCAGGCGGTGGTGGCGACCATCGTCTCGGACGCCGACAGCTACGCCGAAGAGGTGGTGGCGAAGTTCAAGGCCGCCGGGCTGCGGACCGAGATCGACCTGCGCAACGAGAAGGTCGGCTACAAGGTGCGCGAGCACTCGGTCGGCAAGGTCCCGGTCATCGCCGTGGTCGGCAAGAAGGAAGCCGAAGAGGGCATGGTCGCCCTGCGCCGCCTCGGCTCGCAGGCCCAGGAACTGGTCACCATCGAGGAAGCCATCCGCATGCTGACGGAAGAGGCGACGCCGCCGGATTTGCGGCAGGGCTGATCGCGCGTCGAGACTGAAACAGAAAGCCCGCCTCGTGATGCACGGGGCGGGCTTTTTCATATGCCGATGGTGAAGCGGATCAGAGCAGCCGCTTGCGCATGGCCTGGGACAGCATGTCGATCAGGGTCACGGCCACGACGATGATGATCGCGATGGTCGAGACCTTGGAATATTCGAACGCCTGCAGGCTTTCGAACAGGGTCTGGCCGATGCCGCCGGCGCCGATCAGGCCCAGCACGGTGGCCGCGCGGCTGTTCGACTCGAAGCGGTAGAGGGCGAAGGACGTCCACAGCGGAGCCACCTGGGGGATGACGCCCCAGGCGATCTCGTGCAGGCCGCCCGCGCCGGTCGCCTTGACGCCCTCGATGGGCCCCTTGTCGATCGACTCGACCGCTTCCGAGAACAGCTTGGCCAGCACGCCGGCGGTGTTCAGGGCGATGGCCAGAACCCCGGCCAGCGGGCCCAGGCCCACGGCGACGATGAACAGGGTGGCGACCACCAGGTCGGGCACCGAGCGCAGCAGGTCCATCACGCGGCGCACCGGCCAGACCAGCCAGGCCGGCGACAGGTTGCGCGACGCCATGAGGCTGAGCGGGATGGCGATGAAGACCGCCAGGAAGGTGCCCCACAGGGCGATCTGAACCGTCAGCCACATCTGGCCGACCAGCATGCGCCACTGGCTGAAGTCCGGGCTCAGGAAGGCCTGGCCGTATTTCTGCATCTTCTCCGGGCTGGAGAAGAGGTTGCCGATATTGGGCAGGCCGACGTGGCCGACCGCCGCCAGCAGGATGATGGCGAAGCCGCCCCACAGCAGGATGTCCAGCGACCAGGCGGCCATGGACTTCTTCGGCGGCGCCGGAACCACGGCCGGATCGCTCGGCGCGGGAGCCCGCTTGGGCAGGACGTTCAGACCGATGGCCAGCAGCACCAGGACGCCGATCAGGGCGAACGGCCCCCAGCGGGTGATCTGATCCTTCCTGGACGGCGGCGCGACCTCGGGCGGACGGCCCTCCCGACGGGCCTGGTCGGCCTTCATCTCGCGGATGGGGTCCAGGTAGCTGTTATCGGCGGCGCGGAACTGGGAATAGTTCAGCTTGGTCATCACCGCGCGCTGTTGCTCGACGTCGGGGCCGTAGCCCTGGCCGTAGGTGACGAAGAACTGACGAATCTTGGCCTTCACGTCGGCGGGAAGATCGCCGCGGATCAGGATGCCCGATTCCGGGATCGGCGGGGACTGCCAGATGACCTCGATCTGGTCGGCGATGGCCGGGTTCTCGCGGCGCAGGAAGACGGTGTTGACCGAGTTGGAGGTCGCCACGTCGACCAGGCCGTTGGCCACGGCGAAGGAGTTGGCCTGGTGGCTGGCAGAGCGGACGGTGGCGAAGCAGGCCGACGGCGTGATGTTCCGCGGGCTGAAGAAATAGGTCATCGGCGCCAGGGTGCCCGACGTCGACTGGGCGTCGCCGATGCCGAAGTCGTAGCGCTTTCCGCAACGCTCGACGTCGGCGAGCGTGATGCCCGAGCCCTTCTTCACGATCAGGGACGAGGTGTAGGAATCCTTGCCCTCGATATCGACGGTGCGGGCGATGACCTCGGCGCCGGCGCGGTCGATCGCCTGGACGGCCGGCAGGGCCGAGAACCAGCCGATCTGGGCCTGGTCGGCGCTCATGGCCTCGACCAGCACGCTGTAGTTCGAGCCGAAGATGGGCTCGACCGGAATGCCGACCGCGCGTTCCAGATCGTCCAGCAGCGGCTGCCACATCGGGCCGGACGAGGCCTGGCCTTCCGCCGACAGGATGGTGAAGACCAGTTTGGTCGGGCGCTCGGCCCGGGTCTGGGCGGCGGCGGGGACCGAGGTCAGTCCGAGGACGACGACGGCGAGCGCCAGGACGGCGGCGAAGACGGTACGAAGGCGGCTCATGCCCATGGCTTTCCGGAACGCGCCCGAACGGGCGGCGGTTGTGGTCTTGAGGGGGTTCACGGCTGAACCTCGCGTTTCGCCCGCAGGCGTTGCAGTTCCTGCTCGGCCTCGGCGACGCCGGCGGCGTTGCGCTCGGCGCGGGCGGCGATCAGCCGCTGGTCGGCCATCATTTCCCGCACGGGGTCCAGATAGTCGTCGTCAGCGGCGTTGAAGCGTGAATAGCGCAGTCCGGCCAGCACGCGGCGCTGGCGCTCGGCCTCGACCCCGGCGCCCTGGCCGTAGGTCAGGAAGAAGCTGCGGATCTTTTCCTTCAGCGCCGGGTCCAGGTCCTCGCGCACCACAATCCCGCCCTCGGGGATCGGCGGCGACTGCCAGATGACCTGGATCTGCTCGGCGAGGGTCGGGTTCTGGCTCTGCAGGGCCGCGCCGCTGACGGTGTTGGAGGTCGCCACGTCCAGCACGCCGGAGGCGACCTCGAAGGCGTTGCGCTCATGGTTGGCCGAGCGGACGCTGCTGAAGCAGCGCTCCGGATCGATGCCGCGCGGCGTGAACAGATAGGTCAGCGGAGCCAGGGTGCCCGAGGTCGACTGGGCGTCGCCGATGCCGAAGCTGTAGCGCCGCCCGCAGGCCATGACGCCGTCCAGGGTGATGCCCGAACCCGTCTTGACGATCAGGGTGGCGCGATAGTTGTCCTGGCCCTGCTGGTTGACGGTGCGCGCGATCAGTTCGGCGTTCGCGTCGTCGATGGCGTCGATGGCGGGCTGGGCCGAGAACCAGCCGGCCTGGACCTCGCCCCGCTTCATGTCCTCGACCAGGGCGGCGTAGGTCGAGGCGAACTGCGGCTTCACCGGCGCGCCGACGGCCTTGGACATGTCGTCCAGCAGAGGCTGCCACAGGGGGCCGGCGGACGCCTGGCCCTGGGCGGAGAGGATGGAGAAGGTCACGGCCTCGGCCGGCTTTCCGGACGCCCCGTCCCGCTCGCCGCAGCCGGCCAGAGCCACGCCGGTCAGGCCCAGCGCGGCGACGGCGAGAGCGCCGATCCCGGAACGGCGAGCCCAGCCGGAAAGGATCATGCCTTGGTTTCCCAGAAGGCGTCCTCGAACTCCGGGCCGTAGATTTCGATCAGGCGGGCCGTGTCCAGACCGGTCGACGGGCCGTCGTAGACGATCTTGCCGCCCTGCAGGGCGATGACGCGGTCGCAATAGCGGATGGCGTAGTCGACCTGGTGCAGGGTGACGATGACGCCCATGCCGTCGCGCTGGTTCAGCTCGACCAGCAGCTCCATGACCTTGCGGGCGGAGACGGGGTCCAGCGAGGCGACAGGTTCGTCGGCCAGGATGGCCTTCGCGCCCTGCACGATGGCGCGGGCGATGGCGCCGCGCTGCTGCTGCCCGCCGGACAGGGTGTTAGCGCGCTGGGCCGCATAGTCGGACACGCCGACGCGGTGCAGGGCGGCCATGGCGAGTTCCTTGTCCGCGCCCGGCCAGGCGCCGAACAGGCCGCGCCAGCCCGGAACGCGGCCGAGCGCGCCCAGCATGACGTTGGAGAACAGCGACAGGCGGCCGACCAGATTGAACTGCTGGAAGATCATGCCCAGCTTCTGGCGCGCGGCGCGGACCTGACCGGTCACGCGGCCGTTCTTCTGAACCACCTCGCCGAAGACGGTGATGGTGCCCTTGCCGCCGTCGATCGACTGCAGGCCGGTGATCGAGCGCAGCAGGGTCGACTTGCCGGAGCCGGACGGGCCGATCAGGGCGACCATCTCGCCGGCCCCGACCTCGACGGAGACGCCGTTCAACGCCTTCCGGGCGCCGAAGGTTTTGGACACGTCCTTGACGGACGCGACAGCGGCGGGAGCTGAGGTCATGAGCACGCGAATTTGCGGTTGCAAGGGCGCGCCGCATGGCCCGACAGGGCCCGCGAGGCAAGTCTTAATGGCACGTCCGCGACGATTTCGTCCAGCGGAACGGCGCCGGGGACACTCAATGCGAAGCGAGGAAAACCCGACCGGCCGGCGTCCAGGTCCCGCCACGCCCGTCAGGCTCTATCAGGCCGTACTCGACCAGTCGGTCAACGGCCGCCTCGCCGGCGCTCATCGCCAGGTGATCGAGGCTGCCGTCCGGCGTTTCCAGATACTGCGAGGCCATCCGCGCAAGGGCGGCGAGCAGTCGTTCCTCCGCCTCGCTCACTGCGCCGTCCGGACTTCGACCGGCAGGCCGAGGGCTTCCAATTGGGGCCGGACAGTCGCCGCATCGCCCACGACCACCCAGACGAAGGGCGCTTCCCCCAGAAGGCGGCGGGCCTCGGCGTCCAGCGCGGCTTGGTCCAGCCCCTGATAGCGGGGCGCCAGGGTGGTCCAGTAGTCGTCAGGACGGCCGTAGAGGGCGTTCGAGCGCAGGGCGCCCAGCAGGGCCGCCGAGGTTTCGAACTGGCCCGGAATCTGGCGGACGTTGGCGTTGACGATCCGCTCGCGCTCGGCGGCGGTGACGCCCCGGTCGGACAGGAAGGCGCGGTACTGATCGATCAGGACCTGCACCGACTCGCCCGTGCGGTTCGACTGGACGGGGGCGGAGATGATGTAGGGCACCTGCTGTTCCAGCCCGGCGGCGGAGCCGCCCAGACCGTAGGACCACCCGCGCGTCTCGCGGATGTCCTGGTTGATGCGCGACAGGAAGCCGCTGCCGATCGCCTCGTTGGCGGCGGTGAAGACCACCCGGTCCTGGTGGCCGGTCGTCGGCAGGACCATGGCGCCGAGGATGATCGACTGGGGCGACTGGGGCCGGTCGATCAGGATGATGCGCGGCTGGGCCGTCGGGACGGCGGCGGCGAAATTCTTCTCGCCGCGGGCCGAAGCCGGCGGGACCCACTGACCGAGATGGGCTTCCAGAAGGGCGGCGACCTCCGACAGGGGCTTGTCGGAAACGACGAAGATCTGGGCCAGGTCGGGGCGGATCCAGCGGGCGTGGAAGGCCTGCAGGTCCTCGCGGCTGATCCCGCCGACGCTCTCGGGCGAGCCGAGGCCGGTCATCGGGCGGCCGTAGGGATGGCCGGCGCCGAAGACCAGGGCGGGCCAGGCGCGCCCGGCCATGCCGTTGGGCGAGCTGCGCTCCTGGGCGATCTGGGCCAGTTGCTGGGTCCGGCGGCGCTCGATATCGCCCGGGCGGAAGGCCGGACGGCGGATGATGTCGCCCATCAGGGCCAGGGCCGGGTCCAGATTGGCGGTCGGCGACATCAGGCTGATGACCGTGCGGTCCATCGACGCGCCGGCGCTGATGCTGGCGCCCAGCTGTTCCTCGCGCTCGGCGATCTGGGCGGCGTCACGGTCGCCGGCGGCTTCCTTCAGCAGGCCCAGCATCAGGGTCTGGGCGCCCAGTTCATCGGCCGGATCGGCGGCCAGGCCGGCGTTGAACTCGACCGCCACGCGGGTGATCGGCACCGTGGTCGAGCGGGCGTAGACGACCTCCATCCCGTTCGACAGGCGCAGACGTTCGGTGGCCGGGAAGACCAGCGGGCGCATCTCGCCGACGGGCGGCATGGGCGCGCGCGGGGTGATCGTCAGAGGGGCGGCGGGCGCCGGGGCCGGACGGTTGTCGGCGGCCTCGGCATAGGCTTCGCGCTCGCCCGGCTCGACGCGGACGGCCAGCACCGGACGGGTCAGCCAGCGCTGCATGGCCGCCTTGACCGAGGCGGGCGTCACCGCGCCGTAGGCGGCCAGCTGACGACGGTAGAAGCCGGGATCATTGGCGTAGAGCTCGCCTTCGGCCAGGGTCACCGCCTTGCCGCCGAAACCGCCGGTCGGCTCAAGCGCCTGCAGCACCCCGGCGATGCGGCGGGTCACGGCGCGCTCGACCTCGGCCTGGGTCGGGCCGCTGGCGATATAGTCGGCCAGCAGCTGGTCCAGCCGCGCCGAGACGGCGTCCGCGTCGCCGCCCGCCTTCACGTTCACATCGATGTCGATCATGCCCAGCCGCTGGAACGGCTGATAGGAGGCGCTGACCGAGGTCGCCGTCTCGTCGCCGCGCACCAGGGCGTTGTCCAGGCGCGAGCTGGCCAGGCCGCCGAACACGCTGGCGGCGATGTCCAGCGCCGCCGCCTCGTCGGACACCAGGCCGGGGACGACCCAGTTGCGCGACAGCTGGGTGTTGGGCACGCGGTCGTGCAGCACCTTGTCGACGCGCGCCGCCAGGGTGGGGATGTCGGCCTGGGCCGGTTCGTTCACCGCGCCGCGGGGGATGTGGCCGAAGTATTTCTCGACCAGCGGCCGCGCGGTCGCCGTGTCGATGTCGCCCGCCAGCACCAGGACGGCGTTGTTGGGGCCGTAGTTGTCGCGGTGCCACTGGCGCAGGTCTTCCAGGCTGGCGGCGTCAAGATCGGCCATCGAGCCGATGGTCGAGTGGCGATAGGGGTGCCCCTCGGGGAAAAGGGTCTCCAGCACGGTGTAATAGACGAGGCCGTAGGGCTGGTTGTCGCCCTGGCGCTTCTCGTTCTGGACCACGCCGCGCTGGTTATCGAGCCGCTCCTGGCTGAGCGCGCCCAGCAGGTGCCCCATCCGGTCGCTCTCCATGTAGAGCGCCTGGTCCACCGCCGAGGTCGGCACGGTCTGGAAGAAGTTGGTGCGGTCGAACCAGGTGGTGCCGTTCCAGTCTGTGGCGCCCATGGCCCGCAGGGGCTCCATCAGGCCGCCGGGCACGTTCTCGGTCGGATTGAACAGGCCGATGTGCTCGAACAGGTGGGCGTAGCCGGTCTGGCCCGCCGGCTCGTCCTTGGAGCCGACGTTGTACCAGGCGTGGATGGCCACAACCGGCGCCTTGCGGTCGGTGTGGACGACGACCCTCAGGCCGTTGTCGAGGGTGAACTCTTCGAAGGGGATGTCGACGCTGCGGGCCAGTTCGGAGGCCGGAACCTGGGCGAAGGCCTGCCACGGCGTGACGGCGAGAAAGACGGCGGCGAGAAGAGCGGCGCGGCGCATGGAACAGTCCCCCGAATGATATGCGGAGGGGACGGTATCAGCGCTCCGCGGCGCGGCAAGTTACGGCTGAGTCATGCCGGGCGGCCAAGCTCGTTCCGCACGCGGACAAATCTCGAGCAAGATCAACGCCCGCCTAGAAAAAACCTCTTTACATGACAGTCGTATGACCTCATATCGCGCCTTCCGGCGGACCCCGTAGGTCTAACGTTGCGCTGCTAACGCCGGTCTGGGTTTAACAATTACAGGGGTTTACGTGAATTGCGCACGTATCCATTTCCCCTGGACCTGGTCCGCGAGCGGTCCCCTGAACGTCCCGTCGCCCTCGTGCGACCGCGTTCGGTTTCCGTAGCGGCGCGCTGGTTCCAGGACAATCTAAAGGCTGACGTCTTCTATGCTGTGAAGGCCAACCCTTCACGCTGGGTCATCGAGACCCTGATCGAGTCGGGCGTCACCGCCTTCGACGTGGCCTCCATCGGCGAGATCGAGCTGGTTCGCTCGGTGAGCGCCGACGCACGCCTGGCCTTCATGCACCCGGTCAAGAGCCGCGGCGCGATCACCAAGGCCTATTTCGACCACGGCGTCCGCACCTTCTCGCTCGACAGCCATGACGAGCTGCAGAAGATCATCGAATCCACCGGCGGCGCGACCGACCTGAACCTGCTGGTTCGCATGGCGGTCTCGGCGGACGGCGCGGCCTATTCCCTGTCGGGCAAGTTCGGCGTCTCGCCGGACCAGGCCCCGTCCCTGCTGCTGGCCACCCGCCAGGCGGTGAAGGACGGCCTGATGGGCGTCTGCTTCCACGTCGGATCGCAATGCATGCGCCCGTCCGCCTATGAGGCCGCCATGGCCCAGGTCGGCCGCGCCATCAGCCGCGCCGGCGTCTTCGTGGACATCGTTGATGTCGGCGGCGGCTTCCCCTCGGTCTATCCGGGCATGGTCCCGCCGGACATGAGCGAATACGCCGACGCCATCCATCGCGGCTTCCGCGAGATGCCCGTGTCGGAAACGACCGAGCTGTGGTGCGAGCCGGGCCGTTCGCTGGTCGCCGAATCCTCGTCGGTCCTGTGCCGCGTGGACCTGCGCAAGGGCGACGCCCTGTATCTGAACGACGGGTCGTACGGCTCGCTGTTCGACGCCACCCACTCGCGCTGGCCCTTCCCGACCAAGCTGGTCCGGGACGGAGACGCCTCGTCTGACCTGAAGCCCTTCCGCTTCTACGGCCCGACCTGCGATTCCATCGACCACATGCCGGGCCCGTTCTGGCTGCCGGCCGATGTGCAGGAAGGCGATTTCATCGAGATCGGCATGCTCGGCGCCTATGGCGTCGCCATGACGACCGGCTTCAACGGCTATGGCGAGCACGAGATCGCCGCGGTCGAGGATGCCCCGATGGCCTCGCTCTACGGCCTGGCGCCGCGCTCCATCCCGACCGTGCGCACCTCGGCGGAAGAGCAGGCCCGCAAGATCGTCCGCCTGTCGCGCCCGAAGGGCAAGGCGGGCCAGCGGAAGAAGCAACGGCGCTAAACCGTCGCTTTTGCGTTGTAACAAGCAGCGGCCCGTCGCTCCGTCCGGGCCGCTGTTCTCTTTTGACGACGGGCGCTCAAATCAAAGGGAAACCCTTGCAATGAACGCTCCCGTTCAATCGAACCAAAAAGCCCAACTGCTCCAGAACACGGTCGAGCACGTCGACATCACCTCGTTCGACGCCCGTCCGATCATCGACAGCATGCGCAAGATGTCGTTCTCGTCGCGCGACACCGCCCGCGCCGCCGACATCTTCAACATGGCCATCGAGGACAAGGACTGCTCGCCGTGGCTGATCCTGGCCGGCTCGACGTCGGCCGGCGGCTGCATGCACGTGTACCGCGACATGGTGAAGTTCGGCATGATCGACGCCGTGGTCGCCACCGGCGCCTCGATCGTCGACATGGATTTCTTCGAGGCCCTGGGCTTCAAGCACTATCAGGCCGCCGGCGAGGTGGACGACAACGTCCTGCGCGACAACTACATCGACCGGATCTACGACACCTACATCGACGAGGAAGAACTCCAGGCCTGCGATCACACCATCCTGGAGATCTGCAACCGTCTGGAGCCGCGCGGCTATTCCTCGCGCGAGTTCATCTGGGAAATGGGCAAGTGGCTGTCGGAAGGCAATGCGAAGAAGCCCGGCTCGCTGATCCAGACCGCCTATGAAGAGGGCGTGCCGATCTTCTGCCCGGCCTTCGTGGACTCCTCGGCCGGCTTCGGCCTGGTCAAGCACCAGAAGGAGCGGATCGCCGAGGGCAAGCCCTATCTGATGATCGACGCGGTGGCGGACTTCCGCGAACTGACCGACATCAAGATCGCCGCGGGCGTCACCGGCCTGTTCATGGTCGGCGGCGGGGTGCCCAAGAACTTCGCCCAGGACACGGTCGTCTGCGCCGAGATCCTCGGCATCGAGGCCGAGATGCACCGCTATGCGGTCCAGATCACGGTCGCCGACGTCCGCGACGGCGCCTGCTCGTCCTCGACGCTCAAGGAAGCCGCCTCGTGGGGCAAGGTGCAGACCACGCACGAGCAGATGGTCTTCGCCGAAGCCACCACCGTCGTGCCGCTGATCGGCTCGGACGCCTATCACCGCGGGACCTGGAAGAACCGCGACAAGCGTCGCTGGAACAAGCTGTTCGGCAAGGACGAACGCATCCTGATGCCCGCGGGCTAGACCCGGCGCGCGAGAGAGAGACACGAAAGGCCGGGAGCGATCCCGGCCTTTTTCTGTTTGGGAACAAGGGTCGGACCGGATCATTCAGTCCGCATGAGCCAGCGCCCGCCCAAGCCCGATGACCTGATTGTCGATCCCCTGACCCCGGCGCCCGTGGACGGCGTGGTCGTGATCAAGGATCCGCCCGAGGCGGCGATGACCCTGACCGCCGACGCGGCCGAGATTTCCGCAATTCGGATGCTGGACGCCGCCGACCGGGCCCGCAAACAGCGCTGATCGGCCAGACCGGGCATGAAGAAGGGGCCGCGAGCGATCGCGGCCCCCTTTTTCCTGTCGGTGTTCGCCTATTGGCCGCTGATCTCGCGGACCGCCTTCATCAGGCTTTCGACCACCCGCGCGGTTTCCGGATCGCTCCAGTCGCCGGGCTTGGTGACGATGGCCTGACGCAGGGTGTGCAGGGCCTCGCGCACCACTTCCGGCGCCTGTTCGCCCGAGACCATCCGGGCCGCCAGCACCATGCGCTGCATGACGCCGTCCACGGCCGTGCGGTTCTCGTCCAGCCAAGCCTGGCCCGCCTCCGTCACCGAGAAGACCTGCTTGCCGCCGGCTTCGACGCCGGCGATCAGGCCTTCGTCCGAGAGCAGAGACAGGTTGGGGTAGACCACGCCCGGCGACGGGGCGTAGCCGCCGCCGAAGGCGGTCTCGATGGCCTTGATCAGGTCGTAGCCGTGGCGGGGCTCCTGCTCGATGAGCGCCAGCAGCACCAGCCTCAGGTCGCCCGGGCCGAACATGCGCCGGCCTCGGCCGCCGCCCCGTCCGCCCATGCCATGGCGCCCGCCGGGTCCGCCGCGGCCGAACATGCCCCGACCGAAGCCGCGGCCTTCGCC
>NZ_JAHFPF010000047.1 GCF_023259385.1 Brevundimonas sp.
GCGGCTGGCCGCCTTCGGCGCGCCCCTGCTGACCGGCGCCCCCGTCGATCCGACGCGCGGCGCGCCCGCCGCCGATACGGTGATGGACGGCCGCCTGGCGGACGTGGCCCGGCTGAAGGCCCTGCCCTATCTGCGCGGCTCGCGGCTGGAGCTGGAGACGCTCAAGGCCCGCTATCCCGACTCCATCGTCCGCATCGGAGCGGAGGCGACCGAGCACGCGGTGCGGGCGGTCGATTTCGCCGCCCTGTCGCGGGCGCGCTTCGTGGTCTTTTCGACCCACGGCCTGATGGCGGGCTCCGCCGCCGCCGAGCCGGGACTGGTCATGACCCCGCCGGACGAGGCGACCGAGGCCGACGACGGCTATCTCAGCGCCTCCGAGGCCGCCCAGTTGAGATTGAACGCCGAGTTCGTGGTCCTGTCCGCCTGCAATACCGCCGCCTCCGACGGGCGGCCGGGCGGGGAGGGGCTGTCGGGCCTGGCGCGGGCCTTCTTCTACGCGGGGGCGCGATCGGTGATGGTCTCGCACTGGGAGGTGTCGGACGCGGCCACCACCACCCTGATCACCGCCACCTTCGCCGATCTGGACAGCCATGCGGCGGGCGATCCCGGCGTCCGCGCCCGGGCCCTGCAGGCGGGCCAGCGCGCTGTCCGCGCCGAACGCCGCTGGTCGCATCCGGCCTATTGGGCGGCCTTCACCCTGGTGGGAGAGCCGGGCTAGGCGCCGGCCTTCCTCGCGTAGCTCCAGGCCGCTTCCGCGAGGAAGGGCACCTGGGCGGCCATGCTCTTCGCCTGCGGCGAGGCGGCGGTGCCGTCGCGGACCCGCCCGGCGATGCCCTGGCAGATGGCCGCCAGCCGGAACAGATTGTAGGCGAACAGCCAGTCGAGGTTCCGGGGCCGCTCGCCCCCCGTCTGCGCCGCATAGCGCTCGACCACCTCATCGACGGACGGAATGCCCAGCGCCTCCAGATCGGCGCCGGCCAGTCCGTTGCGCACCGACTGCGGAATGGCCCAGGCGATCAGCAGGTAGGAGAAGTCGGCCATCGGATCGCCCAGGGTCGACAGCTCCCAGTCCAGCACGGCGCGCACCTCCGCCCGGTCCGGAGCGAGGATCAGGTTGTCGAGGCGGAAGTCGCCATGGACGATCCGCGCCGGCCCTTCCGGCGGCAGGGTGGCGGGCAGGAAGTCGATCAGCCGGTCCATCGCCGGGATCGGATCGATCTCGGAGGCGCGGTACTGCTTGGTCCAGCGCCCGACCTGACGCTCGAAATAATTGCCCGGCTTGCCGTAGTCGCCCAGGCCGATGGCCACGGGGTCGAAGCGGTGCAGGGCGGCCAGGGCGTCGACCTGGGCGTCATAGATGGCGCGGCGCTCGGCGGGCTCCAGGCCCGGAAGCTTGAGGTCCCACAGGACCCGGCCCTCGACCTTGTCCATGACGTAGAACATCGAGCCGATGACGGCGTCGTCGGTGCACAGGGCCCAGGGTCGCGCGACCGGATAGCCCTGGGCGTGCAGGCCCGAGATGACGGTGAACTCGCGGTCCACGGCGTGGGCGCTGGGCAGAAGCGTGCCCGGCGGCTTGCGGCGCAGGACGTAGGTCCGGCCCGGCGTGGACAGCTCATAGGTCGGGTTCGACTGGCCGCCGTTGAACTGGCGCACCGTCAGCGGCCCGGCGTAGCCCTCGACATGGGCCGTCAGCCAGGCGTCCAGCGCGGCCTCGTCCAGGGCGGATCGGGCGTCCACCTCACGGGTGCCGGAGAAGGTCGACTGGGGATCGGTCTGGGTGTCGGTCATTGCGCGGCGATGATGGCGGCCTTGACGGCGCCGCGCCAGCCTTTCAGCAGCCGCTCGCGCTCATCGGCGGCCATGCGGGGACGCCAGACGGCCGGAGCCTCGGCGGGCGCTGCGTCAAGCGTGTCGATCAGCCCACACCCCAGCGCCGCCAGCTTGGCCGCCCCCAGCGCCGTCATCTCCTGAAAAGCGGGTCTCTCCACCGTGACATCGCAGATATCGGCCACGAACTGCATGGCGAAGGCGTTGGCGGTGACCCCGCCGTCGACCTTCAGCACCGACAGCTTCGGGGCCCCGTCCTTCTCCAGCGCCTCCAGCAGGTCGTGGGTCTGGTAGGCCAGCGATTCCAGCGCGGCCCGGACCATGTGGGCGGGGCCGCTGTCGCGGGTCAGGCCGACGATGGTTCCGCGCGCCTCGGGCTCCCACCACGGCGCGCCCAGACCGGTGAAGCCGGGAACCAGATAGACGCCGCCGTTGTCCTTCAGCCCTTGGGCCATGGCCTCGGACTGGCGCGATTCCGAAATCACCTTCAGCCCGTCGCGCAGCCACTGGATCGCCGATCCGGCCGAGAAGATGGAGCCCTCCAGCGCATAGGCCGCCACGCCCTGCGCCTCATAGCCCAGGGTCCCCAGCAGCCGGCTGGTCGAGGTCATGGGCGCCGCGCCGACGTTGGCCACCAGGAAGGCCCCGGTGCCGTAGGTGATCTTGGCGTCCCCAGCCTTCAGCGCGCCATGTCCCACAAGCGCGGCCTGCTGGTCGCCCGCCGCGCCGTGGATCGGCAGGGGCGCGCCCAGCAGGGACGGCTCGCAGTCGCCCAGGTGATCGGCGCAGCCGCGAATCTCGGGCAGGGCCGCCATCGGCACATTGAACAGTTCGGCCAGCTCGGGCCGCCAGGCCCGCGTGCGCAGGTCCATCAGCGAGGTGCGGCTGGCGTTGGTGGCGTCGGTGACGTGGCTGGCTCCGTTCGTCAGCTTCCAGATCAGCCAGGTCTCGATCGTGCCCAGCCTGACCTCGCCCGCCTCGGCCCGCGCCCGCGCGCCCGGGACGGCGTCCAGCAGCCAGGCGAATTTCGAAGCCGAGAAATAGGGGTCGAGGATCAGGCCGGTGGCCGCCTGCACCTCGGGTTCGTGGCCCGCGGCCGCCAGTTCGCCGGTGGCCGCCGCCGTGCGCCGGTCCTGCCAGACGATGGCCCGGTGCAGGGGCTCGCCGGTGGCCGCGTCCCAGAGCACCGAGGTCTCGCGCTGGTTGGTGATGCCGATGGCGGCGAACCGCCCGACGCCGCCCGCCTTGCGCACCACCTCGCGGCAGGTCTGCAGGGTCGCGGCCCAGATCTCGGCGGCGTCATGCTCGACCCAGCCCGGACGGGGGAAATGCTGCTCCAGCTCGATCTGGCTGACCGCCACGGGCCTGAGGCCGCCGACATGTTTGCCTACCGCGCCTTGCGCTGCTTGAGGCGAGGCGCGCTCGAAAGCGATGGCCCGGGTGGAGGTCGTGCCCTGATCGATGGCGAGGATGAGGCTCTTCATGCGTGATTAGTGGCGAGTGGCGAGTGGCGAGGCAAGGACGAGCCCTGCTCATGATCAGCGGACGACTGGGCCCTCCGGTCCGCCGCTTCGCTTGCCACTCGTCACTCGTCACGAAGCTGCGCTAAACCCCAGCCATGACCCACACCGCGTCCTTCGAAGGCGTCCGCGACGCCGCCCGCCAGATCCTCGGCCACGCCGTCCGCACCCCGCTGATCGAAAGCCCCGCCCTGAACGAACGGCTGGGCGGCCGGGTGCTGATGAAAGCCGAGAACCTGCAGCAGGCGGGGGCCTTCAAATTCCGCGGCGCCTGGAACCGCATCAGCCGCCTGACGCCGGACGAGCTGAAGCGCGGCGTCGTCGCCTATTCGTCGGGCAACCACGCCCAGGCCGTGGCCTGCGCGGCGAAGATGATGGGGACCTCGGCCATCATCGTCATGCCGGCCGACAGTCCCAAGGTGAAGGTGGCGGGCGTCATCGGCTTCGGCGGCGAGGTTCGCCTCTACGACCGCTACACCGAGAGCCGGGAGGACATCGGCGAGGAGATCGCCCGGACGCGCGGCAGCGTTCTGGTCCGTCCCTTCGACGACCCCTTCGTGATCGAGGGCCAGGGCACGGTCGGCCTGGAGATCGTCGAGCAGGCGGAAGGCCTCGGCGCAACGATCGACCAGCTGTTGTGCGGCGCCTCGGGCGGCGGGCTGATCGCCGGCGTCAACCTGTCGATGGCGGCCCTGCTGCCGCAGGTTCCGGTGATCGGGATCGAACCGCGCGACTACAACGACACCCAGCTGTCGATGGCGGCGGGCGAGCGCCTGACCCATGCTCCGGCCAAGGGCACGATCTGCGACGCCCTGATGACCGATCGGCCGGGCGAGCTGACCTTCCCGATCAACCGCCGGCTGGCCCGCGTCGAGACGGTGTCCGACGCCGAGGTGGCCGAGGCCGTGCGCTACGCCTTCCACGCCCTGAAACTGGTGGTGGAACCGGGCGGCGCGGTGTCCCTGGCCGCCCTGCTGGCCGGAAAGGCCGAGGCGAAGGACCGGACGACCGCCGTCGTCCTGTCCGGCGGCAACGTCGATCCGACCCTGTTCGCGGAGATCATCGAGGGCCGCTTCGAAGGCCAATAAGGGGGTTTCGAGAGAAGACGGACGCCGGTAGCGTGGCCGGAAAACCGGAGGATCGCATGCCCAAGCCGTCAGAACTGCAGTCGCTCATCGGGACCGAGGTCGGGCTGTCCCGCTGGTTCCTGGTCGATCAGGCGAAAATCGACGCTTTCGCGGACACCACCGAGGACTGGCAGTTCATCCATGTGAACCCGGAGCTGGCGAAACAGACGCCCTTCGGCGGCACGATCGCTCACGGCTTCCTGACCCTGAGCCTCGCCTCGGCCATGTCCTATGACTGCGTCAAGCCGTTGGACGGGGTGGCCATGGGCGTCAACTACGGCTTCGACAAGCTGCGCTTCCTGGCTCCCGTGCCCGCCGGTTCGAAGATTCGCGGCCGGTTCAAGCTGCTGTCCGCCGAGGACAAGGGCGGCGGCCGGTGGCTGATCAAGCATGAGCTGACCGTCGAGATCGAAGGGAGCGAGAAGCCCGCCCTGATCGCTGAATGGTTGAGCATGCAGATGCTTGCAGGTTGAGTGTAGTGGACGCCGCCGCCTTGCTCGGTCGATAACAGCGATTCGAGACCTACCTACGGGACTTCGCCCTTGCACCACGATCACGGCGCCGTCTTCCTGCTTCTGTCCTATGCGGTCGCGGTTCTGGCGGCCTGGACGGCGCTCGACCTGTTCCAGCGCATCCGGGGGCGTGAAGGCCGGGACCAGACGCCGTGGCTGGCCACCGCCGCCGTCGCCATGGGCGGCGGCATATGGGCCATGCATTTCATCGCGATGCTGGGGTTCGATCCGGGCGCCCCGGTCCGGTACGATCCCGGCCTGACGGTCCTGTCCTTCCTGCTGGCCGTGGCGGGCACGGCGGCGGCCTTCTTCGCGGCCTCGCAGGACCGGCTGGGCGCCGGCCGCATTCCAGTCGCCGGCGCGGTCATGGGCGGCGCCATCGCCCTGATGCACTACGTCGGCATGGCGGCGATGCGGACCACCGCGACGGTCGGCTGGCGCATCGAGCTGGTCATCATTTCCATCGTCATCGCCATCGGCGCCTCGATGGCCGCCCTGTGGGCCAGCCGGCGCGAGACCTCGGTGGGCTGGCGCGCGGCGGCGGCGGCCATCCTTGGCGTGGCCGTGGTCGGCATGCACTACACGGGCATGGCCGCGCTTCATCTCCAGCCGGTGAGCGGCGGCCTCGACCATGACGGGGCGCCGCCGCTGGCCATCGCGGTCAGCGTCGCGGCGGTCACGGCGGTGATCCTGTTCATCGGCCTGGCCGCCTCCATGGCCGATGAGCGCGCCCGGCTGCTGTCCGTGCTGGCGGCGGCGGGGGTGGGCTATTGGGAGGTCAATCCCTGGGACCGGACCTTCGCCCTGTCGCCCCGGGCGCGGGAATTGGTCGGGCTCGGCGCGGACCAGGCGACCGGCGACGTGGGCCAGCCGGTCTGGCTGGACGCGGAGCAGCTTCCCGCCCGCAACCTGGCGCTGGAGGCCGCACTGGCGGGCGAGGCGGACTATGACGTGGAATATCCGATCGCCGGCAGCGGACGCTGGGTCCACTCGAGGGGCAGCCTGATCCGCTCCCGTTCGGGACGGGCGCTGAAGCTGGCCGGAGTGGTCAACGACAGCACCGACCGCCGCCGCGCCTTCGAGGCGCTGGAGACCAGCGAGCGCCGCCAGAAACTGCTGATCAACGAGCTGAACCACAGGGTGAAGAACACCCTGGCGACCATCCAGGCGATCTCGGCTCTGACCGCGCGCCGGGCGACCTCGGTGGCGGAGTTCTCCGCCCTGTTCGAGGCGCGGCTGATGGCGCTGTCCGAGACGCACAACCTGCTGACCGCGACGGGGTGGGAGCAGACGACGCTACAGGACCTGCTGGCCAAGGAGCTGCGGCCCTATTCGGCGGAACAGTTCCGGCTGCAGGGGCCCGTGGTGCTGTTCGAGCCGCCGCAGGCGCTGGCCATGGGCATGGTGATCCACGAACTGGTCACCAACGCCACCAAGCACGGGGCGCTGAGCGTCGCCGGCGGCTGCGTGACGGTGTCCTGGACCGCGCCGGACGAGGCCGGGATCGTGGTTCTGGACTGGACCGAAGTAGATGGGCCCCGGATCGCCGCCTCGCCGGAGCGGGTCGGCTTCGGCTCGCGCCTGATCGCCACCAGCCTGAAGGGCGATCTGAGCGGCTCGGCCGAGCTGGACTATGCGGCGAGCGGTCTGACGGCCCGCCTGACCTTCCGCCCGGCTCCCGGACGGCGCGACCTCCTGCTTCGGGAGTCCGCGCCGCTGGAGGCCTGAGCGGTCAGCCCTCGCCGAGGCAGCGCAGGGCGACTTCCAGATTGCGCAGGCCGTCCTCGCCGGTGACCGCGGGCGTCTCGCCGGTGCGGATGGCGTGGGCGAAGGCTTCCAGCTCCTTCTTCAGCGGCTCGTTCGGCCAGCTCATGACGCCGCGCGTCGAATAGCTGCCGTCCGGCTGCTGGCCGAAATACTCGGTCACCTGGCGCGTCATCAGGTCGGCGACGACGAATTTGGTCTTGGTCGCCACCTGGAGGGTGCGGGTCTTGTAGGGCGTGACCCAGTTGGTGGTGATGTGGGCGATGACCCCGTTCTCCAGCCGGAACTGCAGCAGGGCGGTGTCTTCGCGCTCGGCGCGGGTGCGGGCCAGCTGCGGCTGGACCTCGACGATCTCGGAATCCGTCAGGTGGCGGATGATGTCGATGTCGTGCACCGCCAGGTCGATGACCACGCCGACCTCGCCCATGCGCGGCGGGAACGGGCCGACGCGGGTGATCTGGATGGAAATGACGTCCTCGTCGGCGATGGCGCGCTTGACCGCGTCGACCGCCGGATTGAAGCGCTCGACCTGACCGACCATCAGCACCCGGCTGTTGGCCTTGGCGGCGTCGATCATGCGCTGGGCGTCGGCGACCGTGGCGGCGATGGGCTTTTCGACCAGCACATGGACGCCCTTCTCCAGCAGAGCGACCGAAAGGTCCGCATGGTGCCGGTTGGGCGTGGCGACCACGGCGGCGTCCAGACCGGCGGCGACGAAATCGTCGGCCGAGGTGAAGGCCCTGGCGTCATACAGGCCCGCGACGCCCGAGGCGGTGGCTTCATCCGGGTCGAACACCGCCGTCAGGTTGAAGTCGCGGATGTCCGACAGCACGCGGGCATGGTTGCGCCCCATGACGCCGACGCCGGCGACGCCGGCCTTGAGCGGAGTGGTCTGAACGGTCATCCGCTTATCCCTTGAAGCCGGCTACGGCGGCGATGATGCGATCCTGCGTCGCCTCGTCGAGGTCGGCGTGCATCGGCAGGCTTATGACGCGGTCCTTCAGGCGTTCGGTCACCGGCAGGCCCTGCGGCCCCCGCGGGTACATGTCATAGGCGGGCTGCAGGTGCAGCGGGATCGGATAGTAGACCGCCGTCGGCACGCCCTGTTCCTTCAGGTGGGCGGCCAGGGCGTCGCGGTCGTCATGCTCGATCGTGTACTGGGCCCAGTTGGAGATGTTTCCGGCGGGCACGTCCGGCACGGCGGCGACGTGGGCGCGCAGGCCTTCGTTGTAGCGGGCGGCGATGCGGTTGCGCCATTCGATCTCTTCGCCGAACACCTTCAGCTTCTCGATCAGGACGGCGGCCTGGATGGTGTCCAGACGGCTGTTCAGGCCGATGCGCATGTTCAGGTATTTCGGATCGTGCTCGAAGGTGCGGTCCTTCAGGTCGATGGCCACGGCCTTGCCGTGCACGCGGATCGAATCGATCAGCTGGGCCAGCTCGTCGTCATTGGTCAGCACCGCCCCGCCGTCGCCGTAGCAGCCCAGCGGCTTGGCCGGGAAGAAGCTGGTGGTGGTGATGTCGGCCCACTTCAGCGGATGCTCGCCAGAGAGAGTGCAGCCGAAGCCCTGGGCCGAGTCGCAGATCAGCTTCAGGCCATGCTTGTCGCAGATGGCCTTGATGGCCGGATAGTCGGCGGGCTGGCCGAACAGGTCGACGGCGATGACCACGCGCGGGGTCAGCCGGCCTTCCTTGAGCGTGGCCTCGATGGCCGCCTCGAGGTGGCCGGGATCCATGTTGTAGGTCGTCGCGTCCACGTCGATGAAGACCGGCTCGGCGTCGAACCACGGCACGATCTCGGCGGTGGCGGCGAAGGTGAACGACGGCACGAAGACCGCGTCGCCCCGCCCGATCCCCCAGGCCATCAGCGGCAGGGCCAGGGCGTCGGTGCCGTTGGCGCAGCCCAGCGCATGCTTCGCCTGACCGAAGGCGGCCAGGTCGGCCTCGAACTGGCGCACCTGCGGACCCATGACCCAGGCGCCGCCGACGACGGCCTCCTGGACGGCGGCCTCGATCTTTCCGGCCAGGCGCAGGCGCTGGGCCTGGAGGTCGATGAAGGGGATGGTCATGCGGGAATTCTCCGGTCGCGGACGCGCGGGCGGGGCGGCGCGGATTCAACGCGCCGTTCAGGGTGGGCGCTCCCTAACAAATCTGACGAGTTTGCGCCAAACGGCATGGAGTCACTTCGGGTGAGGGATTGCAACGAACCGCGCGGGCGCCTATCCCCGTCGCCATGTCGACCGGCCATCCTGCTGTGTTTCTCGACCGCGACGGCGTGCTGATCGAGGACACAGGCTACCCCCATCTCGAATCCCAGCTGCGCATCATGCCCGGCGCGGCCGAAGCGGTGCGGCGGCTCAATCGCCTGGGCTATCTCTGCGTCATCGTGACCAACCAGTCGGGCGTGGCGCGGGGGCTGTTCACCGAACAGCAGATGCACGCCTTCAACGACCTGATCGTGCGGCGGCTGGCGCTGGGCGGCGGCCGCATCGGCGCGGTCTACGCCTGCCCCTATCATTCCGAGGGCCGGGTCGAGGCCTACATCCACCCGGACCATCCGGACCGGAAGCCCAATCCGGGGATGATTCTGCGCGCCATCGCCGAGCATCACATCGATCCCGCGCGCAGCTTCATGATCGGCGACCAGCCGACCGACATGGAAGCGGCCAGGCGCGCCGGCATCCCCGGCTTCCGCTTCGAGGGCGGCAATCTGGATGACTTCGTGCGCGAGCTTCTGGGCCACTGACGCGCTGGTGACGGGATCGTCAGGGTTCGACCGGTGGGATTTCGCGCGGCGATGAAATACGATCAGGCCTCTACCCCGGAGACCGCATGAGCCAGCCCTATGTCGACCGTCGCTGGAACAGCGCCGATGACCTCAGCCTTTACGCCCGCGACTACGCGCCCTCGGGCGGTCAGGCCAAGCTGCCGGTCATCGCCATCCACGGGCTGACCCGCAATTCGAAGGATTTCGAGGTCATCGCCCCGCTCATCGCCCAGAGCGGCCGCCGGGTGCTGGCCATCGACGTGCGCGGCCGCGGCCTGTCGGACGAAGCCCGCGATCCGATGACCTACCAGCCCGCGACCTATGCGCAGGACGTGCTGGCCCTGATGCGGCAGACCGGCATCGAGCGCGCGGTCTTCGTGGGCACCTCCATGGGCGGGCTGATCACCATGGCGCTGGCCGCCGTCCGGTCCAAGGTCATCGCCGCGGCCATCATCAACGACATCGGCCCCGAGGTGGCGAAGGAAGGGCTGATGCGCATCGCCGCCTATTCCGGCCAGCCGGTCGACACCCCGACCTGGGCCGACGCCGCCGCCTATGCGAAGCGGATCAACGCCGTCGCCTTCCCGCACTACACCGATGCCGACTGGGACGCCTTCGCCCGCCGAATCTTCCGCGAGGGGACGGAGGGCGCGCCGGTGCTGAACTACGACCCGGACATCGCCGTGCCGATCAGGGCGGCGGGGGCCAAGGCCCTGGTTCCGAACCTGTGGCCCATGTTCGGCCGCCTGACCCGGGGCCGGCAGGTGCTGCTGGTGCGAGGGCAGACCTCCGACCTGCTCAGCGAGAGCATCGCCGCCAAGATGCGCAAGCGCGCCCCCAAGATGGATTTCGTCGAAGTCCCGGGGGTCGGCCATGCGCCGATGCTGGACGAACCCGAAGCGAAGGCGGCGATCTTCCCGTTCCTGAACGAAGTGCCCTAGGCGGCCTCAGTCGGGCACGTTCGCTTCCAGCTCGTCGATCCACACCTTCGCCGTCGCGTCAGACGGCGCGCGCCAGTCGCCGCGAGGGCTGAGCGAACCGCCGGTGACGACCTTCGGTCCGTTCGGCACGGCCGAGCGCTTGAACTGGCTGGTCTGGAAGAAGCGGTGCAGGAATTTGCGCAGCCAGGCCTTGATGGTCGGCAGGTCGTATTCGACCTTCTCGTCCTCGGGCGTCCCTTCGGGCCAGTGGCCGGTGGACGCGTCCTTCCAGGCCTGATGGGCCAGGAACGCGACCTTTGACGGGCTCAGGCCGAAGCGGGTGATGTAGAACAGGAAGAAGTCGTTCAGGGCGTAGGGGCCGACGGTCCCTTCCGTGGACTGAATCTTCCCGTCCTGGGCCGGGACCAGTTCGGGCGAAATCTCGGTGTCCAGGATGGCGTGCAGGACGCGGGCGGTCTCGCCCTCGTGTTCCCTGGCCGCCACCCAGCGGATCAGGTGCCGGATCAGGGTCTTCGCCACGCCGCCGTTGACGTTGTAGTGGCTCATGTGGTCGCCGACGCCGTAGGTGGCCCAGCCCAGCGCCAGCTCCGACAGGTCGCCGGTGCCCAGCACCAACCCGCCGTTCTGGTTGGCCAGCCGGAACAGATAGTCGGTCCTGAGGCCCGCCTGCACATTCTCGAAGGTGATGTCATAGACCGCCTCGCCCTTCGCATAGGGATGGCCGATGTCGGCCAGCATCCGCTCGGCGGCGGGGCGGATGTCGATCTCCCCGGCCGTCACGCCCAGCGCGGTCATCAGGGCCAAGGCGTTGGACTTCGTCCCCTCCGAGGTCGCGAACCCCGGCATGGTGTAGGCGAGAATGCCGGTGCGAGGCAGGCCCAGCCGGTCGAAGGCGCGGCAGGCGACCAGCAGCGCCTGGGTCGAATCCAGCCCGCCCGAGACGCCGATCACCAAGGTCCTGGATCCCGTCGCCTTCAGCCGCCGCATCAGGCCCTGCACCTGGATGTTGAAGGCCTCGTAGCAGTCCTGATCCAGCCGCGCGGCGTCGTCGGGCACGAAGGGGAAGCGGTCGAGGGGGCGGATCAGGTCGGCGGCGGCCGGGGCCTCCCGGGCCGTGAATACAAGATGGGTGAACTGAGCGTCCTGCAACTCGGCCTTGGCGCAATCGGCGAAGGTGCCGGTGCGCAGGCGCTCCAGTCCGATCCGGGCGACATCGATGTCCGCGACGGTCAGATGGCTTTCCAGGGAGAACCGCTCGCCTTCGGCAAGCTTCGCGCCCAGTTCGTGGATCGTCGCCTGCCCGTCCCAGGCCAGGTCGGTGGTGCTTTCGCCCCATCCCGACGCTGTGAAGACATAGGCGGCCATGGCGCGCGCCGACTGACTGGCGCAGAGCAGGGCGCGCTCCTCCGCCTTGCCGATGACGATATTGGACGCGGACAGGTTCAGCAGTATCCGCGCGCCGGCCAGCGCCTGCCGGGTTGAAGGCGGCAGGGGCGCCCAGAAGTCCTCGCAAATCTCGACGGCGAACGTGAACTCCGGGCGGTTCTCGGCCTGGAACAGGAGGGTCGAGGCGAACTCTACCGATCTGCCGTGCAAATCGATGTGCCAGCGGCCGGTATCTGTTCCCGCCGAAAACCAGCGCTTCTCGTAGTACTCGCGGTAGTTGGGAAGGTAGGTCTTCGGCACGACGCCGAGCACGGCGCCCGAGCCCAAGACAACGGCGCAGTTGTAAAGGGCGTCGCCGTTGCGGACGGGAGCTCCTACGACAGCGATGACGCCCGCGGCGTCCGCCGCCTCGGCCACGATCGCGATCTGCCGCTCGACCTCGGCCAGCAGCGCGTCCTGCATCAACAGGTCGTCGATGGCGTAGCCGCTCAGCGACAGCTCCGGGAAGACGATCAGGTCGACGCCCTGTTCGCCCGCCTGCCTGATCAGGGCGATGTGTTCGTCGGCGTTGGCGGAAGGGTCGGCGGTATGCACGACCGGGGTCGCGGCGGCGACGCGGACGAAGCCGTGCGTGGCGGGCGAGTGGAACGGGTCAGTTTGGGCCATCAATCTATCCGCTCATCCCGGCGAAAGCCGGGACCCAGTAAGAGCCATGCCACCGACGGCTTGGACCGCCACTTATGCTCATACAGGGTATAACGGCGTAGCCAAAGAACTGGGTCCCGGCTTTCGCCGGGATGAGCGGAGTATGTGGTGACGTGCGAGCCCCGTCCGGCTAAAGCCAAGTCATGACTGACGCGCCGAAAAAAGGCTGGTTCTCCCGGCTCACCGAAGGCCTGAGCCGTTCCTCGAAGCAGATGACCGAACAGGTCGTCGCCACCTTCGTGAAGGAGCCGCTCAGCGACAAGGCGCTGGAGCAGCTGGAAGAACATTTGCTGGAGAGCGATCTGGGCCCGGCGGCGACCGACCGGATCGTCGAGCGCTTCCGCGACCTGCGCTTCGGCGCGGGCGCCGACGAGCGCGAGGTCAAGGAGGCGCTGGCCGAGGCCGTGGCCGCCGAACTGATCAATCACCAGGCCCGCTATGAGCCGCTGGGCGGGGAAAAGCCCTTCGTCACCCTGTTCGTCGGCGTCAACGGTTCGGGCAAGACCACGACCCTGGGCAAGATCGCCTCGGACCTGACCGGCCAGGGCGCAAAGGTCATGATCGTGGCCTGCGACACCTTCCGCGCCGCCGCCCGCGAGCAGCTGAAGGTCTGGGCCGACCGCGCCGGCGCCACGTTCGAAAGCCGCCGCGACGGGGCCGATCCCGCCGGCCTGGCCTTCGACGCCTATACCCGCGCCCGGGCCGAAGGCTTTGACGTCGTCCTGATCGACACGGCCGGGCGGCTGCAGAACAAGTCCGCCCTGATGGACGAGCTGCTGAAGATCGTTCGCGTGCTGAAGAAGATCGATCCGGACGCCCCGCATGAGACCCTGCTGGTGCTGGACGCCACGGTCGGCCGCAATGCGCTGGAACAGGAAAAGATCTTCGGGCGGACGGCCTATGTCTCCGGCGTGGTGATGACCAAGCTGGACGGCACGGCGCGCGGCGGGGTCCTGGTGCCCGTCGCGCAGGCCTCGGACGCCCCGATCAAGCTGATCGGCGTCGGCGAGGGCGTCGACGATCTGCAACCCTTTGACGCGCGAGCCTTTTCAAGGTCTCTGGTGGGACTCGAGGACTAGACCATGACCGAGAGCAGCCCCGCCGCGGCCCGCAACTCCAACATCCGTCAGGCCGTCGATTTCGGCGCCCTGCTGGCCTTCATGGCCGCCTATGCGGTCAATCGCTTCGTACGCGGCCTCGACGGGCAGGAAGCCCTGGTCCAGGCGACCTGGGTGCTGGTGGGCGCCTCCGCCCTCGCCCTGATCGTCGGCTATGTGGTCGAGAAGCGTCTGGCGCCCCTGCCCCTCATCACTGGCGGCTTCGCCCTGATCTTCGGCGTACTGACCCTGGTCTTCCACGATCCGACGCTGCTGAAGATCAAGCTGACCATCCAGAACGGCCTTCTGGCGGTGGTGCTGCTGGGGTCGCTGCCGCTGAAGAAATATCCGTTTAAATATCTGCTGGGCGACGCGATCAAGATCACGGACCTCGGCTGGCGCGGGCTGACCCTACGCTACGGCCTGTATTTCGCGGCGGTGGCCATCGTGAACGAGATCGTCTGGCGCACCCAGGGCGACGATACCTGGGTGGCCTTCCGGGGCGGGCTCTGGATCGCCTCGGCCGCCTTCGGCATCTGGCAGGTGTTCTTCATCATGAAGCATCTGATCAAGGACGATGCGGAACCCGATCCGGTCTCGCCCGATACCGGTCTGTAGGCGTCGCGGGATCGTCCGTCGTCAAACCGTAAAACGCGCCTGCTACCTGTAGCGCTGCAGCCGAGGGGATACGGTTCATGGTCAAGTCCGGTAACAAGCCCAAGCGCGGCGGAGCCCTCGCGGCCTCTCCGAGCCATCTGATTCACCGCGCCCTGCAGTTGGCGCTCGACATCTATGCCGAAGAGACGGGTCCGGACGGTCTGACCCAGCGCCAGTTCGCCGTGCTGGAGGCGGTCAGCCACAAGGCCGGCCTGACCCAGACCGATCTGGTCCGCGCCACCGGCATCGACCGCTCGACCCTGGCCGACCTGGTCGCCCGCATGACCACCAAGGGTCTGCTGGACCGCGAGAAGTCGGCCATCGACGCCCGCGCCAAGGCCGTGCGCCTGTCGGCCGCCGGCGAGACCGCGCTGGAGGCCGCCCGTCCGCGGGTCGAGGCCGCCGACAAGCGGATCATGGCCCTGCTGCCCAAGGGCAAGCGCGACGGCTTCCTGGAGCTGCTGGGCGAACTGGCCGGCGAGGCCGACGCCGCGCCGGTGAAGGCCAAGGCTGAAGCCAAGGCCGCCAAGAAGGCCGCCCGCGAGATGAAGAAGGCCGAGAAGGCCGCCAAGAAGGCCGACAAGCCCGCCAAGGCGGAAAAGCCGGCCAAGGCGAAGAAGACCAAGGTGCTGGAGCCGGCGTAGGCGGCAGGCTCCGTGCTTGGGGCGGTGGGCTTTGGAGCCCAGCCAGTGATTAGTGGTTAGTGATTAGTGGTTCGGCACCGCCAACGCGGTGCGAAACGCGCAGGCGGCGCCGCTGAAACCGCCACCCACCAATCACTCACCACTAATCACTTCCAATCCGTCGATGGAGGCCGGTTGGCCGCCCCGCTTACGGAGCGGCCGCCTCCTCAGTCCATCAGCTGCTGCGACAGGTAGACGTAGTGGCGGGCCCAGCGGCGGGCGTTGGCGACCGGGTCGGCGTCGTTCGAGTGACCGCCCGCCGTCTCCTCATAGTACAGATGGTCGTATCCCATATCGCCCAAACGAGCCGCGAACTTGCGCGCGTGACCCGGATGGACGCGGTCGTCGCGGGTGTTGGTCGTGATGTAGACGCGCGGATAGTGCGCGCCCGGACGAAGCTGCTGATAGGCGGAATAGCGGGCGATCCAGGCGGCTTCCTCGGGAATGCGCGGGTCGCCGTATTCGCCGATCCACGAGGCCCCGGCGGGCAGCTCGTGATAGCGCAGCATGTCGATCAGCGGGCTCTCGATCACCGCCGCGTTGAACAGTTCCGGGTGCTGGGTGATCGACACCGAGGTCAGGACCCCGCCGTTCGACCGGCCGTAGATGCCCAGGCGTCGCGGTGAGGTGATGCCCCGCTGCTCCAGATCGCGGGCCACGGCGGCGAAGTCGTCGAAGGCCAGCTGGCGGTTCTCATTCAGCACGGCCTGGTGCCACTGCGGTCCGAACTCGCCGCCGCCGCGGATGTTGGCCTGGACGAAGACGCCGCCGTTCTCGAGCCACAGCTTGCCCATCTCGGGCTTGTAGGCGGGCGGGAAGGAGACCTGGAAACCACCGTAGCCGAACAGGATGGTCGGGGCCGGGCCGTTCTGGTTGCGCGGGCGGGTGACGAAATAGGGAATCTTGGTCCCGTCGGACGAGGTGGCCTCGAACTGTTCGGTGACGTGGGTCGAGGCGTCGAACTTGGCCGGGGCTGATTTCAGCTCGGTCGGCGCCGCAGCGTCGGCCGCCAGAAGACCCAGCGTGGGCGGCGTCAGGAACCCCTGAGCGGAGACGAAGACCCGTCCCGACGCCTTCGAACTGTCGCCCAATCCGATGGCGCTGTTTTCCGGTCCGGCGATATCGCCCCCCGACCAGACGGCCTGATTGTTCTGGCCGAACCGATAGCGCCTGACCCGGCTGACGACGTTGTCGGAAATGACGGCGACGACGTGGTCGTCCATCACCGCCACGTCCTGAAGCGACTGGCGCGGTGTGGGCGTGAAGATCGTTTCCGGGTCCGTATCGGGATAGAGCCCGCCGGCGCCACGCGCCAGTTCCTCCATGGAAATCGCCAGCAGGGTTCCGGGGGTGATGGTCCGGGCGCCCCAGCGCCACGCCTCGTCATTCGACAGCACCAGCCGCTGCCCCAGGGTTCCATAGATCGAGACCTGTTCGGGCAGGGCCAGCTTCACGGGTCGACCGTCAATCAGCCGCCACGTCTCCGACCTGTAGGTGTCCAGCGGACGCGAGATGATCACGGCCTCCACCGCGCCTCGGCTGTCGCGGTAGACCGAAGCCGAGACGCCATAGCCGCCGTCCGACGGGTCGCCGCGGTAGACCTCGGTCGCCTGGTCCAGCGGCTGGCCGCGCTTCAGGGACTTGATGATGTAGGGATAGCCTGACTCCGTCAGCGTCCCCGCCCCGAAGTCGGTGGCGACCAGAAGCGTGTCGCGATCCAGCCAGCTGATCCGGTGCTTGCCCTCGGGCAGGATGAATCCTCCGTCCACGAAGCGGCGGGTCG
>NZ_JAHFPF010000295.1 GCF_023259385.1 Brevundimonas sp.
TACAGCCACAACATCCTGAAACGCCTGGCTGACGTCCGCCACGCGGGCGGCTCGCAACTGGAGCCCGACGCCAAGAGCCAGGTGACGATCGAATACGAGGATGGCAAACCCAAGCGCGCCGCCTCCATCGTCCTGTCGACCCAGCATGCCAAGGGGCTGAGTTCGGAACAGGTCGCCGAGATCGTCAAACCCTATATCCTGGAAGTCCTGCCCGAGGGCTTCACCGACGAGAACACCGTCTGGCACATCAACCCGACCGGCATCTTCGAGATCGGCGGGCCGGACGGCGACGCCGGCGTGACCGGCCGCAAGATCATCGTCGACACCTACGGCGGCGCGGCCCCGCACGGCGGCGGCGCCTTCTCGGGCAAGGACCCGACCAAGGTCGACCGCTCGGCCGCCTACGCCTGCCGCTACCTGGCCAAGAACGTGGTCGCCGCCGGCCTGGCCGAGCGCTGCACGATCCAGATCAGCTACGCCATCGGCGTGGCGGAGCCCCAGTCGATCCACGTCGACCTGCACCGCACCGGCAAGATCGACGAGAGCGTGCTGGAGGAGAAGCTTCTGGGCTTCATCGGCGGCGGCACCCCGCGCGGCATCCGCGAGCATCTGGGCCTGAACAAGCCGATCTACGCCCGCACCGCCGCCTACGGACACTTCGGCCGTCAACCGGACGCCGACGGCGGCTTCTCGTGGGAGAAGACGGATCTGGTCGAGAAGCTGAAGGCGCTGGTCTGATCGCAGACAGAGTCGAGGGCTGAGGGTCGAGGGTCGGGGCGGGCCGCGACATCGGCCCCTCGACCCTCGCCCCTCGACCCTCAGCGAGCTATACGCCCCGCCATGTCTTCCGATCCCGACACTCCGATCACCCCGACCTGGGGGCCGCTGCGCTCGTTCGGGCGCATCAAGTCGCGCACGGTCAAGCCGCGCCAGGCGGCGCTGTTCGACACCCTGCTGCCGACCATCGCCGTGCCCGACCCGGAGGCGGGACCGATCGATCCGCAGGCGCTGATGCCCGGCGCCAAGGAAGTCTGGCTGGAGATCGGCTTCGGCGGCGGCGAGCATCTGGCGGCCCAGGCGGCGCGCCATCCGGACGCCCTGATGATCGGCTGCGAGCCCTTCCTGAACGGCGTCGGTTCGGCCCTGCGCCATATCGAGGACGGCGCTCTGAAGAATGTGCGCCTGCACGCCGATGACGCGCGCGACGTGATGAAGGCCCTGCCCGACGCCTCGCTGGACCGGGTGATGATCCTGTTCCCCGACCCCTGGCACAAGGCGCGCCACAACAAGCGCCGCCTGATCCAGGACGAGAGCGCCGCCGAGATCGCCCGCCTGCTGAAGCCCGGCGGCCGCCTGCGGTTCGTGACCGACTGGAAAGACTACGCCGAATGGGCGCTGGAGCGCCTGGAGCGGACCCCGGGCCTGCAGTGGACCGCCGACCGCGCCGACGACTGGCGCGTGGCCCCGCAGGACCACGTGGTCACCCGCTACGAGGAGAAGAAGCTGGGCGACACCCCGCCCATCTTCCTGGAGTTTATCCGGGTCTGAACGCCGTCAGGCGGCGCAGGGCCGCCGCGCACGCCGCGACCAGCCCCGACTTGACCAACGCCCCGATCAGGAAGGGCGTGAAGCCGGCCGCGATCGCCGCCACGCCCATGGCCGTCGCCAGCCACGCCGTGCCGACGGCGAGGATCAGAAGATGGGCGGCCAGCAGCAGGCCGACCCTGGCCGCCACGCCGCGCGCCCGCTGGTAGAGCGCGCCGGCCAGGGCCGCCGCCACGGGGAAGGCGAACAGATAGCCGGCGGTCGGCCCGGTGAAATGCTCCAGGCCGGAAGCGCCGTCCGACAGCACCGGCAGGCCCGCGGCCCCCAGCGCCAGATACAGCAGGACGGCGACGCCCCCTCGCCAGGGCCCCAGGGCGGCGCCGGCCAGCAGCACCGCGAAGGTCTGCATCGTCATGGGGACAGGAACCATGGGGACATTGATCCGCGCGCAGACGGCCGCCAGCCCGGCGAAGACGACGATCAGGGCGGCGGAGGTCAGGACGCGCATCCCCTCCCCGAACCATGCGCTCCCGGACCGCGCAAGTCGCCTCTGGCTTTCGCCAGGGAAGCGGCGCAGGAAACCGGAAAATCACACCGGAGGCCGCGCCATGACTTTCACCCTCAAGGATGCGTCCGCGCCGATCTTCGTGCGCGGCCTGACCAACCTGTCCCATCTGATCGACAAGGCCGTCGAGGCCGGTCTGGACGAGGCCGAGCTGATGGAGGCGCGCCTCGCACCGGACATGAGGCCGTTCGCCGACCAGATCCGCATGGCCAGCTTCTCGGGCCGCAGCTGCGTCGCGCGCCTGACCGGCCAGCCCTGGCCCAAAACAGACGACAACGAAGCCTCGCTGGCCGAGCTGAAGACGACCATCGCCCTGTCGATCGCCTTCATCGAAGGCGTCGATGCGGCGGCGTTCGAGGGCGGCGAGACCCGTCGCGTCGAACTGCGCTTCCCGGGCGTCGAGCTGGATTTCGACGGCGTCGGCTATCTGACCAGCTTCGCCATCCCGAACTTCTTCTTCCACGTGACCACGGCCTACGCGATCCTGCGCAACCGCGGCGTGGCCCTGGGCAAGCGCGACTTCCTGGGTCAGCTGGACCTGCTTCAGGCCGCCTGAGTCAGGTCGGCGAGGAGGCTTTCGGGCGGTCCGCGAAGGCCTTGATGAAGGCGTACTGTTCATCGGTTTCGGGCACGGGGCGTCCCCTCGCCCGGCCGACGCGCAGGATCGCCTCGTCGATGTTCATTCCGCCCGCGACCAGCGCGCATATGGCCAGCGACGGCGCGCGACCCAGGCCCGCCCGGCAGTGGATTACGATCGCCTGTCCCGCCCGCAGGCGGTTGCTGATGGCCCGCGCGACCCGGGCGTAGGCCTCGACATCGCCGGGCAGGCCGTGGTCGACGATGGGGAAGTTGTAGAAGCCGACGCCGTGACGCTCGGCCGCCGCGCCCTCTTCGGCCAGGCCGAACTCGGCGGCCTCGGCGGGCTCCAGCATGCTGACCACATGGTCGACCATGCCGCGGTGCAGATGCTCCATCTGAGCGTCGAGAGCGTCGCCGCCCTCAGGCTTGCGTGACACGCCGAGACGCCCGGGCGTGTCGAGACCGATCCAGTAGACTTTCATCGAGAGTGTTTCTGGCGGCAGCCCCCCCGGAACGCAATCCGGATTATCGGGGCTGACAAAGCCGTTCCGCGGGTCTATACGCCGCTCCACATCGTTAGACCGGCTCCTAACGGCGCCGTTAAAGCGGCGGCCCGGACGGCCAGCCGCTTTTATTTTGCCCGGGACCCGACTTGAAGGCCAAGACCGCAGAAGACCGCCAGCTCCTGGAGCTGATCGAACCCATCGCCGAGAGCCTGGGTCTTGAGGTCGTGCGCGTGCGGCTGATGGGCGGGACCCTGCGCCGTCGCCTGCAGATCATGGCCGAGCGCGGCTCGGACCACGACATCGCCGTCGAGGAATGCGCCCGCCTGAGCCGCGCGGTGTCGGAGGTGTTCGACGCCGCCGACCCGATCGCCGGCGAATATCTGCTGGAAGTCTCGTCGCCGGGCATCGATCGCCCGCTGACCCGCCTGAGCGACTTCGACCTGTTCGAAGGCTATGAGGCGCGTCTGGAGACGGACCGGATGGTCGAAGGCCGCAAGCGCTTCAAGGGCGTGCTGGCCGGGACCGAAGACACCAATATCGCCATCGATCTGGAAGGGGAGGAAGACACCGCCCTGATCCCGTTCGAATGGCTGGTCGACGCCAAGCTGGTGCTGACCGATGAACTGATGAAGGCGGGGGCCGAAAAACGCGCCGCCCGCAATGAAGACAACCAGACTGAGGCTGAGGACTAAGACATGGCCGTTGGCGTTTCCGCGAACCGTCTCGAACTGCTGCAGATCGCCGATGCGGTCGCGCGCGAGAAGAACATCGACAAGGAGATCGTCATCGAGGCGATCGAGGAAGCGATCCAGAAGGGCGCCAAGTCGCGCTATGGCGCGCACCACGACATCCGCGCCAAGATCGACCACAAGACCGGCGA
>NZ_JAHFPF010000296.1 GCF_023259385.1 Brevundimonas sp.
GCCGCCGAGAAGGTCGGCGACGCTCCGGCCGCTGGCGGAGCCGCCGGCACGGCGTCGCCCCCGCCCGCGACCTTCGTCGCCGATCGCACGGCCGCGCTCGGCGCCGGCCCCCGCGTCCGCATCCAGACGCCGACCCTGACCGGCTCGCTGTCGCTGACCGGCTCGCGCATCGACGATCTGTTCCTGACCAAATACCGCGAGACGATCGACAAGGACTCGCCGCCGGTGGAGCTGTTCCGCCCGCAAGGCATGCGCCACGCCTTCTTTGCGGAATTCGCCTGGGGCGGCCCGAACATTCCCGGCGGGGTGCCGACGGCCGCGACCGCCTGGCAACTGACCGAGGGCTCGGTCCTGACGCCGACGACCCCGATCAAGCTGGTGTGGGACAATGGTCAAGGCCTGCGCTTCACCCGCCAGATCACCGTGGACGAACAGTATCTGTTCACCGTCACTGACACGGTCTCCAACTTCAGCCCGCGTCCGGTGACCTTGAACGCCGTCTCCGGCATTCAGCGTCAGGGCATCCCCGACGACCTGGGCAAGAACCAGGTCCTGCACGAGGGCGCCATCGGCACCTTCGGCACCGACGGTTCGTACACCACCACCCAGCTCAAGTACGGCGCCTGGGCCAAGAAGCCGAACCAGGAGCACAGCTCCACCGGCGGCTGGATGGGCATCACCGACAAATACTGGCTGGCGGCGCTGATCCCGAGCCAGGACGAGAAGATCGAGGGCGCCTTCCGTGTCGTCGATTCGGCCCATGCCGACATCCACCAGGCCAACATGGTCGGCGAAGCGCGGACCATCCAACCGAACGCCACGATCACCGAGACGACCCGCCTGTTCGCCGGCGCCAAGCGCAACGAGATCCTGGCCGGCTACGAGAAGAGCCTCGATCTGCCGCGCTTCATCTACGCGATCGACTGGGGCTTCCTGTTCTTCCTGACGCGGCCGATCTTCCTGCTGGTCGAGTTCTTCTACGGACTGGTCGGCAACTTCGGGATCGCCATCCTGCTGCTGACCCTGACCGTGCGCCTGATCATGTTCCCGCTGGCCAACAAGAGCTACG
Source organism: Brevundimonas sp. (assembly GCF_023259385.1). Lineage (GTDB taxonomy): Bacteria > Pseudomonadota > Alphaproteobacteria > Caulobacterales > Caulobacteraceae > Brevundimonas. The sequence continues at coordinate 1,070 of NZ_JAHFPF010000296.1, forward strand.
AGAGCATGTCCAAGATGCGGAACCTCCAGCCCAAGATGGAGGAGATCAAGAAGAAGCACCCTGACGACGCGCAGAAGCAGCAGCAGGAGCTGATGGCCCTGTACCAGAAGGAGAAGATCAATCCTCTGGCCGGTTGCCTTCCGCTGCTGCTCCAGATCCCGGTCTTCTACGCCGTCTACAAGATGCTGTTCGTGACCATCGAGATGCGGCACGCGCCCTTCTTCGGCTGGCTGCGCGACCTGTCGGCGCCGGACCACACCACCATCTGGAACCTGTTCGGCCTGATCCCCTGGGATCCGTCGACGGCGCCCCTGATCGGCAATCTGCTGGTCAGCCATCCGGGCGGCGGCTTCAGCCTGGGCCTCAGCGTGCTGGCCATCGTCTACGGCGCGACCATGTGGCTGCAGATGGCCATGAGCCCGCCCGCGCCGGACCCCATGCAGCGCAAGATCTTCCAGTTCATGCCGGTGGTGTTCACCTTCATCATGGCCAACTTCCCGGCCGGCCTGCTGATCTACTGGGCCTGGTCCAACGTGCTGACCATCTTCCAGCAGTACATCATCATGCACCGCTTCAAGGCCGAGAACCCGATCGACACCTTCCTGGCCCGGTTCCAGAAGGCGAAGGTCTAGTTGGACGCTTTCACCCCAGAGGAACTGGAACAGGCGCGCATCCTCTTCGCGCGTCCGGCGACCTTCGTCATGGGCTGCGCCAAGATCGAGCAACTGCCCGATCCCGACCTGCCCGAGATCGCCTTCGCGGGTCGGTCGAACGTGGGCAAGTCCAGCCTGATCAACGGCCTGGTCGGCATGCACAAGCTGGCCCGGGCCTCGAACGAGCCGGGGCGCACGCGCGAGGTCAATTTCTTCGACCTCGACGGCAAGATGCGTCTGGTCGACCTGCCCGGCTACGGCTGGGCCAAGGCGTCCAAGTCGACGGTCAAGAAGTTCCAGGACCTGGGCCGCGACTACCTGCGCGGCCGGGTGACCCTGAAGCGGGTCTATCTGCTGATCGACGCCCGCCACGGGCTGAAGTCGGTGGACACCGAGGCGCTGGACGCCCTCGACCTCGCCGCCGTCAGCTACCAGATCGTCCTGACCAAGGCCGACAAGCTGAAGAAGGGCGAGGCCGAGAAGGTCCAAGCCGAGACCCTGAAGGCCATCGCCAAACGCCCCGCCGCCTTCCCGGCGGTCATCGTCACCTCGGCGGAAAAGGGCGACGGCATGCCCGAACTGCGCGCCGAGATCATGCGCACGACGGGCGTCGAGCTCTAAACGGCTTGCGCCTGTTCGCGCCCGGTGATCGGGTGCGTCCATGCAGACCCGCCACATCCAGACCGACGGCCTGACCCAGCAGATCCTCGAGGCCGGCTCCGGCCCGCTGGTCCTGCTGATCCACGGCTTCCCCGAACTCGGGATCAGCTGGCGCGCCCAGGTGCAGGCCCTGGCCGGCGCCGGCTATCACGCGGTCGCCCCCGACATGCGCGGCTATGGCGGGACCGACAAACCCGCCGAGCGCGAGGCCTATTCCATCCTCCATCTGGTCGGCGACATGGTCGATCTGGTCCGGGCGCTGGGCCATCAGGCCTGCACCGTCGTCGGGCACGACTGGGGCGCGCCGGTGGCCTGGCACTGCGCCCTGATGCGGCCCGACGTCTTCACCGCCGTCGCCGCCCTGTCCGTGCCGCTGCAGCCGCGCCGGGCCAAGGGGCCGCCCACCGTCGCCATGGCCGCCATCACCAGGCGCGCGGGCCTGGGCGAGCTGTACATCAACCAGTTCCAGGCCCCGGACGCCCACGCCGTCTTCGAGACCGACGTGGCGGCGGGCCTGCGCAAGGGCTTCTGGGCCTATGACGGCGCCACCCCGCCGGAGCTGCAGTCGACCGGCTTCATCCAGCCCGGCGAAAACTTCATCTCCACCGTCCCCGAGGACGCGCCCCTGCCGCCGTGGATGAGCCCGGAGCATTTCGCGGAATACGTCGCGGCCTTCTCGGCGGGCGGCTTCCGCGCCCCGCTGGACTGGTATCGATGCATCGACCTGAACTGGTCGCTGACGGCCTTCCTGCAGGGGGCGCGGGTCCGCGTCCCGGGCGCCTTCATGGTCGGCGACCGCGACCCCGTCCGTCACTATTCGGGCCAGCACGAGACGGGACTGAAGGACATCGTCCCCGACCTGCGCTCGCAGGTCGTCGTCCCCGGCGCCGGCCACTGGATCCAGCAGGAACGGCCCGAGGCGGTGAACGCGTGGCTGATCGATTTCCTGAAGGGGCTCTAGAGCCCGCCGATCGCCTCGGCCGTCACCTCGAGGCTGTGCAGCCGGGCGTCCAGGTCGTGGATCATGCCGGTGACCATCACCTCGTCCACCTTGGTCAGGGCGATGAACTCGGCCAGCTTGGTCCGCACGGTCTCCACCCCGCCGACGGCGGCGTAGGTCAGGCGGCTCTCGACCGCCGCGATCTGACGGGCGTCCAGCACCGTGGTGATGTCGTCCACCGCCGGCTTCAGCTTGCCGGGCTTGCCGGTGACCACCGCGGCGAAGGCCTGCTGCATCGAGGTCGAGACGCGCTGCGCCTCCGCGTCGCTGTCGGCGGCGAAGACGTTGATGGCGGCCATCGCATACGGCGCGGCCAGTTGCTTCGACGGCCGGAACCCGGCGCGATAGGTCTCCAGCGCCTGGAGCAGAAGCTCGGGCGCGAAATGGCTGGCGAAGGCGAAGGGCAGGCCCAGGTGAGCGGCCAGTTCGGCGCTGAACAGGCTGGAGCCCAGCAGCCAGACCGGCACCTTGGATCCCGCCCCCGGCCAGGCGGTGACCCGCTGACCCTCGACCGGATCGCCCAGGAAGTTCTGCAGCTCCATCACGTCGCGCGGGAACTGGTCGGCGGCCTCGAAATAGCGGCGCAGCGCCCGGGCGGTCTCGCTGTCGGTGCCGGGCGCGCGGCCCAGCCCCAGGTCGATCCGGTCCGGATAGAGGGCGGCCAGGGTCCCGAACTGTTCG
>NZ_JAHFPF010000048.1 GCF_023259385.1 Brevundimonas sp.
ATATCGACCGCATCCAGAGTCTCCGAAAGCGTGCCGATCTGGTTGACCTTGATCAGGATCGAGTTGGCCAGGCCTTCGCCGATGCCGGCGGCCAGACGGGCCGGGTTGGTCACGAACAGGTCGTCGCCGACGATCTGGACGCGGTCGCCGAGGCGTTCGGTCAGCAGACGCCAGCCGTCGAAATCATCCTCGGCGCAGCCGTCCTCGATCGAGACGATCGGGAAGCGTTCGCATAGGTCGGCCAGGTAGCCGACCATGCCGTCGGCGTCGAAGGTCTTGCCCTCGCCGGCCATGACGTACTTGCCGTCCTTGAAGAACTCGGTGGCGGCCACGTCCAGGCCCAGGTGGAAGTCCTCGCCCGCCAGATAGCCGGCGGCCTGACCAGCCTTGGTGATGAACTCCAGCGCCGCTTCCGCCGAAAGCAGGTTGGGGGCGAAGCCGCCCTCGTCGCCGACGTTGGTGTTGTGACCCGCGTCCTTGAGGGCCTTCTTCAGAGAGTGGAAGATCTCGGCGCCCATGCGCAGGCCTTCCGAGAAGGTCTCCGCGCCGGTCGGCAGGATCATGAACTCCTGGATGTCGATCGGATTGTCGGCGTGGGCGCCGCCGTTGATGATGTTCATCATCGGCGTCGGCAGCACGCGGGCCGAGACGCCGCCCAGATAGCGATACAGCGGCAGGTTCGAGCTGACGGCGCTGGCCTTGGCGCAGGCCAGGGACACGCCCAGGATGGCGTTGGCGCCCAGGCGGCCCTTGTTGGCCGTGCCGTCCAGGCCGATCAGCGACTCGTCGATGCGGCGCTGGTCTTCCGCGTCCATGCCGGACAGGGCGTCGAAGATTTCGCCGTTGACGGCGTCGACGGCCTTCTGGACGCCCTTGCCGCCCCACAGGTCCTTGTCGCCGTCGCGAAGTTCGACGGCTTCGTGCGCGCCGGTCGAGGCGCCCGACGGCACGGCGGCGCGGCCGAACGAGCCGTCGTCCAGGATCACATCCACTTCCACCGTCGGATTGCCCCGGCTGTCGAGGATCTGGCGGGCGACGATTTCGGCGATGTCGGTCATGGGAGGACTCTGCTGTGCGAGGCGATCAGACGCCGCGTTTAGCCCGCCCTGCCCCGGCACGGCAAGGAACCCGGCTCAACCCGTCATGCGTTAGCTCTTCAAAGGAGCCTCTCATGGAACTGAAACGCGGCCGGCTGATCGACCATGTGCACCTCCGCTCGCCCGACCTGGAGGCCGCGAAGACCTTCTACAAGGCAGTGTTCGAGGCGCTCGGCATCCCCTTCACCGAGGAGGACACCCACCTCTGGGCGGACGAGTTCTGGATCGATGCGGGCGATCAGCCCACCCATGTCCATCTCGCCTTCCAGGCGCCGGATCAGGAGACGGTGCGCCGCTTCCACGACGCGGGCCTGAAGGCTGGAGGCTGGGACAACGGACCGCCCGGCGAGCGGACGATCTACCACCCCGGCTACTACGCCGCCTTCCTGTTCGATCCCGACGGCAACAACATCGAGGCGGTCTATCACGGGCCGGCGGATCGCTCCGCCGACGCCGTGACGCTCACCTTCGAGATGCCAAAGGGTTAGGAACAGCCCTCGACGTATTCGATGGACGGCCCGCCGCCGGCGATCGACTTCACCTTGCCGTCCTGACCGATCTCGTACTTGACGCCGCGCGCGGCAGGGCCGGCGTGGTCGGCGGTGGCCCAGACGGTGATGTATTCGGCGGGCGCGGCCTCGTACTTGTGCGGAACCACCACGGCGGACGCGCCATAGGCGGCCTTCACCGCCGCGGCCTCGTCGCCGATCTTGAAGCCCCGATCCGTGGTCACGGTCGAGGCGCGGGTCAGCCAAACACTGGCCAAGGCTCCGCCGTTGGTCATGACCAGCAGGCCCTCGGGCGCGCGGGCCGGATGGAACATGTCGCAGCTGGCCGGATCGGCGCCGCCGACGGCGTTCGGATTGGAGTCCGCGCCCAGCGCCGCCTCGATTTCGGCGGTCGTCATGCCGATTCGCAGCGGACCGAAGCCATTGGCGGTCAGAACGTTGGACGGCGCTGGGGCCGGGACCTCGGGCGCCGGGGCCGGCGCGGGCTCGGCTGGCGGCGCGGCGGGCTCGGGTGGATTGCAGGCGGCCAGGGCCCCGATGGAGCCGATGACGGCGGTGGTCAGCAGTATACGACGGATCATGGGGCGCTCCAGAAGATGGTCTGGGGCCATAAACGCACGAAAACGGCGCGCGAGGTCATCGCGCGCCGTTAAAATCTTTCGTCCGGCCGAAGCCGGGTCCTCAGAAGACTAGTCTTCCTTCGGGGTCAGAACCTGGCGACCGCGGTAGGTGCCGGTCTTCAGGTCGATGTGGTGCGGGCGCTTCAGCTCGCCCGTGTCCTTGTCCTCGACGTAGGCGTTGGTGCCCAGCGAGTCGTGAGCGCGGCGCATGTTGCGACGCGAGGGCGATACTTTGCGCTTCGGAACGGCCATTTCCGTCTCAATCTTCTGGTCGGGCGCCGGTAAGGGCGCGAAAACAACAGCGGCGGCCCGAACGAGCCGCCAGCGAGCGCGGGCTTATGCATGAACCCGCTGGCGATTTCAAGGCAGTTGCGGCGACAGACCTAGCCGATCGCCTTTTCCATGACGATGAAGCTCAGATCATCCCGCAGCGGCAGGCCGAAACGCGCGTCGCCATAAGGAAACGGCTGGGTTTCGCCGGTGGCCGCATAGCCCAGCCGTTCGTACCAGGCGATCAGGGTCTCACGCTGGGGAAAGACCCAGATGGACACCCGCCGGGCGCCGAATCGGTCGGCCAGGGCCGCCTCGGCCGCGCCGACGAGCGCTCGCCCCAGGCCGCCGCCCTGACTCGTGGGGCTGACGGACAGCATGCCGAAATAGCCGACGCCCTCGCTGCGTCGGGCGATCAGGATGCTGCCGATCAAGTCGTCGCCCCGCCATGCGGTCAACAGGCCCTGCTCCGGATCGGCCAGGATGGAGACCAGCTCCTCGACATCGGTCCGCTGGCCCTCCAGCAGGTCCGCTTCCGTGGTCCAGCCCGCGCGCGACGCCTCGCCGCGATAGGCGCTCTCGACCAGGGCGTGCAGGGCGGGAATATCAGCCGGGGTCGCGTCCCGGATCGTCAGCTCAGTCATGCGCCAACATGTCGGCGACCCGTTCGCCGATGGCAAGGGAACTGGTCAGGCCAGGGCTCTCGATGCCGAACAGGGCCACCAGCCCATCCAGCCCGTGATCGGACCGGTCCCTGAGCTGGAAGTCCGGCTGCGGCTCGCCCGGACCATGCAGCTTGGGCCGGATGCCGGCGTAGTCGGGCGTCAGCGCGCCGTCCGGCAGGCCGGGCCAGAAGCGGCGGATGTAGTGCTCGAACTCCGCCGCCTTGGCGGGATCGACCGAATAGTCCTCGGTCTCGACATAGGCGAGGTCCGGCCCGAACACCCCCTGCCCGCCCAGATCCTTCCGGTAATGGGTGCCCAGCGCGCCGGGGATGGGCGGCGGATAGACCAGCCGCTCGAACGGCGCCTTGCCGGTCAGACGGAAGTAGACGCCCTTGCCCAGACGCCCCTTGGGGATGCGGTCGGCCGGAAAGCCCTCGATCCGCGCGGCGACATCCTGCGCCTGCAGGCCCGGCGCGGTGACCAACAGGCCGCTCGTCAGGGTCGCGCCGCCCTCCCCCGAATCTGGCCCGCCCGCCGTGATCGTGAAGCCGCCGCCCGGCAGGGGCTCGGCGCGTTCGAAGGGGGTGGATACGACGACGGAGCCGCCCGCGTCCTCGATCTCGCCCTGCAGGGCCAGCATGTAGTCGTGGCTGGCGAACAGGCCGCTCTCGGGCGACAGGATGGCCGCGTGGGCGTTCAGACCCGGCTCCAGGGCCCGCGCCTGGGCTCCGGTCAGGTGCTCCAGCCCCTCGACGCCGTTGGCCGCGGCCTGGTCGAAGATGGCCTCGATGCGTTCGACCTCGGCTTCCTCGGTCGCCACGACCAGCTTGCCGCATTTGCGGTAATCGACCTTGTGGCTGTCCAGGAAGCTGTAGAGCAGCCGCCGCCCCTCGACACAGAACCGGGCCTTCAGCGAACCGGTCGGATAGTAGAGGCCGCCATGGATGACCTCGCTGTTGCGAGAGGACACGCCCTGGCCGATGTGCGGCGCCGTCTCCAGCACCAGCACCGTCAGCCCGCGTTTCGCCAGCGCGCGGCCGCAGGCCAGCCCGACCGCGCCGGCGCCCACCACCGTCGCGTCGAAATCGAAGCTCATGCCTTCGGCCCGTAGCGCCGCGCCGCTTCGGCCTCGAAGCTGGACATCAGGGCCGAGACCGCCCGGTCGAAATTGGCCTGCAGCATCCCGTTCAGCAGCGGCGAGCGGAAGGCGAAGTCGATCATGAATTCCACCCGAGTTCCCTTGGGATCGGGGAAGAACTCCCAGCGGTTCTTCAGGTGCCGGAACGGCCCGCGCAGCAGGCCGACCTCGACCAGCGGCCGGTTTTTGTCATGCCGCACCCAGGTCGAGAATTTCTCGGTCAGGAAGGAGAAGCCGACCGAGGCCTCGGCGTCCTCGACGCAAACGCCCGGGCGCTCCTCCCGCCGGTTCCAGGTCCGCATGCCCGTCACCCACTTCACGAACTGGGGATAGGCCTTCACGTCCGCCACCAGCTCGGCCAGCTGATCCGGTTGATAGGGAAGGATTTTCGTGACGCGGTGGACGGCCAAGCGCGGCTCAGCGACCGGTCTGGGCCAGGCGCGCCGCCTTCAGCCGGGCGAAGTCGTCGCCGGCGTGGTGCGAGCTGCGGGTCAGCGGGCTGGCCGACACCATCAGGAAGCCCTTGGCGCGGGCGATCGCCTCATAGGCCTTGAACTCTTCCGGCGTGACGAAGCGCTCGATCGCCGCGTGCTTGCGGGTCGGCTGCAGGTACTGGCCGATGGTGATGAAGTCGACGCCGGCGGACCGCATGTCGTCCATCACCTGCATGACCTCTTCCTTGGTCTCGCCCAGGCCGACCATGATGCCGGACTTGGTGAACTGGTTCGGGTCACGCTCCTTGACCATCTGCAGCAGGCGCAGGGAGTGGAAGTAGCGGGCGCCGGGCCGGATCTTCAGATACAGGCGCGGAACGGTCTCGAGGTTGTGGTTGAAGACGTCGGGCGTGGCGTCGATCATCACCTCGGCCGCCCCGTCCTTGCGCAGGAAGTCGGGCGTCAGGATTTCGATGGTGGTGTTGGGCGCCTGCAGGCGTATCTGGCGCACCACCTCGGCGAAGTGGGCCGCGCCGCCGTCGGACACGTCATCGCGGTCCACCGAGGTGATCACGACGTGGTTCAGGCCCATCTGGGCGACGGCCAGCCCGACCTTGGCCGGCTCTTCCGGATCCAGCGGCTGGGGCAGGCCTGTCTTGACGTTGCAGAAGGCGCAAGCCCGCGTGCAGGTGTCGCCCATGATCATCAGGGTGGCGTGCTTCTGGCTCCAGCACTCGCCGATGTTCGGGCAGGCCGCTTCTTCACAGACGGTCACCAGCCCCTTGGAGCGGACGATCTCCTTGGTGGCGTTGTACTGGCCCGATCCGGGCGCCTTGACGCGCAGCCAGTCCGGCTTTTTCAGCACCGCGGTCTCCGGGCGGTTCTGCTTTTCCGGGTGACGCAGTTCGGACGGCGTCTTCTTCAACGTGTCGATCAGGGTGACCAAGGCGGGCTCGGGCTCCGAAGGCTTGAAGGCGGTATGTCGTCTTTCCCTGCGGCGAAGGCAAGGCGCGGCGGAACCTCACGCAAGGTAACGCATCTTTTCAAGGTGAACGCCGCGCACTAGTTTCCCCGCTCTAAAGCACGGGCGCGGGACAACGCGCCGACGGAGGATGAGTTTTGCGCGTACCGCTGGAAGCCAAGGTCGGCGAAGAAACCATATTCGACGCCCTGATCGCCGCGCGTGAGACCTATGGCGACAAGGAGATCCTGGAGGACCAGGATCGCAAGCCCCTGACCTATACCGGCCTGATCCGCGCCGCCTTCGTCCTGGGTCGCAAGATCGCCGCGGTAACCGAACTGGAAGAACGCGTCGGCATCCTGCTGCCGTCCAGCATGGGCGTGGTGGTGACCTTCTACGGTCTGCACGCGCACGGCCGCGTGCCGGTGATGATCAACTTCACGGCAGGCGAGCGGAACATCAAGGCGGCGCTGGCCGCCGCGGGCGTGAAGAAGGTCCTGACCGCCCGCCGCTTCATCCAGCAGGCCAAGCTGGACGAGCTGATCGCCGACATTGAGACCGTGGCCGAGATCGTCTGGCTGGACGACGTGCGCGCCTCCATCGGCCTGCAGGACAAGCTGTACGGCCTGATGGCCGGCATGATGCCCAAGCGCTTCGCCGTGAAGGCCGACCCGTCGTCGCCCGGCGTGGTGCTGTTCACCTCCGGCAGCTTCGGCGCGCCCAAGGGCGTGGTGCTGAGCCAGTGGAACCTGGTCGCCAACTGCCGCCAGGTCGCCCAGCACATCCATCTGAAGCCGGAGTGGGTGATGTTCAACCCGCTGCCGACTTTCCACTGCTTCGGCCTGACCGGCGGCGTGCTGCTGCCCCTGCTGCAGGGCATGAAAGCCTTCCAGTACCCCTCACCGCTGCACGCCAAGCAGATCGTCGAGCTGCTGCCGCAGGTGAAGGCCTCGATCCTGTTCGCGACCGACACCTTCCTGAACCAGTACGCCCGCGTCGCCGGGCCGGACGACTTCTCCACGCTCCAGTTCGTGGTCGCCGGCGCCGAAAGGGTGCGCGACGAGACCCACCACCTGTTCAACACCCGCTTCCACGGCCTGAAGCTGCTGGAAGGCTACGGCGCCACGGAAGCGGCGCCTGTGGTGGCCGTGAACCATCCGGACCGCAACCGCCCCGGCTCGGTCGGCCAGATCCTGCCCGGCATGGACTGGAAGCTGGAAGAGGTGCCCGGCATCGCCGAGGGCGGCCGGCTGTACCTGCGCGGCCCCAACGTCATGGAAGGCTATCTGTCCGCCGACGACCCCCGCGCCATCGAGCCGCTCAAGGACGGCTGGCATGACACCGGCGACATCGTCGCCATCGACGACGAGGGCTATATCGAGATCCTCGGTCGGGTGAAGCGCTTCGCCAAGATCGGCGGCGAGATGGTCTCCCTGACCGCCGTCGAGGGCCTGGCCAGCGCCGTCTGGCCGGAATCGCGCCACGCCGTGGTCTCCATCCCCGACAGCCGCAAGGGCGAGAAGCTGGTGCTGGTCACAGACCGCAAGGACGCCGATGTCGCCCGCCTGGCCGAATGGGCCCGCGAGCACGGCGCACCCGAGCTGGCGGTGCCCAAGAAGATCATGCGCGTCGGCGAGGTGCCCGTCCTGGGCACGGGTAAGACGGACTACGTCGCCATCCAGCAGATGGCCGAGGTCGACAAGGCCGCATGATGGGGCCGCATGACCCGGCCTGCCTGATCGGGCCGGCCTGACTTGTCCCCCGCCCGACTCGGCGCAGAGTATCGTTCTCTGAAACGAGAGGGAGGGTTCCATGTTCAACAAGTTCTCCGCCTACCAGCCGCAGCTGCTCAGCGTCCTGCGGATCTTCACGGGTCTTCTGTTCGTCAGCCACGGCACGGCCAAGGTGCTGGGCTTCCCGGCCGTCGACGGCGTGCCGCCCCCAGGCCTCAGCCTGGCCGGCCTGTCGGGTCCGCTGGAGCTGGTGCTGGGCGCCCTGTTCCTGATCGGCCTGTTCACTCGTCCGGTCGCCTTCCTGGCCTCCGGCTTCTGCGCCGTCGGCTACTGGATGGTCCACGCCAAGATGGGCGCGTTCCCGATCGTCAACGGCGGCGAGACCATCGCCCTGTACTGTTTCGTCTTCCTGTATTTCGTCGCCGCGGGCCCCGGCCCGTGGTCGGTCGACAGCGCCATGAAGAAGGGCGGCTGATCAGCCGATCCTGACGCCCGTCATCGAGATCGATCCACCCTCGATGACGTCGTTAACGAAGCTCACGTCGTCGCCCGGCATCCGCTGGGCGGCGACGTAAAGCAGCGGCAGATAGTGTTCGTCGGTCGGCACGCTCAGCTGGGCGTCTTCGGCCAGGCCGACCCAGTCGACCAGGGCGTCGTCGTCGCCGCGCACGAAGGCGGACTTCACCGCCTCGTTGAAATGCACCGCCCAGTCATACGGCTCGCCGCCCGCGCGCTTCCAGGCGCGCAGGTTGTGCACGAAGTCGCCTGACCCGGCGATGATGATGCCCTCGTCCCGCAGCGGCGCCAGACGCTTGGCCAACTCATAGTGACCGCGCGCATCCAGCCGGCGGTTCAGCGACAACTGGACGACCGGCACGTCGGCTTCGGGCCAGACGTGGGCCAGCACCGACCAGGTTCCGTGGTCCAGGCCCCACTGGGTCGTCGGGATCGCGCCGGTCAGCTCCGACACCCGCGCGGCCAGTTCCGGCGACCCCGGCGCGGGATACTGCATCGCGTGCAGTTCCGCCGGGAAGCCGCCGAAATCATGGATGGTTTCTGGCTGCGCCTGCGCCGTCACGCCCAGCCCGCCGGTTTCCCAGTGGGCCGAGACCATGACCACGCCCTTCGGCTTGCCCACGGCCTCGCCCAGCGCGCGCCAGGCGTCCGCGAACGGACCGCCCAGCGCGTTCATCGGGGAACCGTGACCGAAGAAGATCGCCGGCTGCCGCATGATCAGCCGAACAGCTTCTTCGCCGTCTCGGCGACGTAGCGGCCCTGGAAACGGGCGCCGTCCAGCTCGTTGTCGCTGGGCATGCGGGCGCCGGTCCCGCCCGTGATCGTCGAGGCGCCGTAGGGCGAGCCGCCGGTGATCTCGTCCATCGTCTGCTGGCCGCTCCAGGCGTAGGGCAGGCCCGCGATCAGCATACCGTGGTGCAGCAGGGTCTGGATCAGGCCGATCAGGGTGGTTTCCTGACCACCGTGCTGGGTCGCGGTCGAGGTGAACGCCGCGCCGACCTTGCCGACCAGCGCGCCCTTCATCCAGACGCCGCCGGTCTGGTCCCAGAAGTTGCGCATCTGCGAGGCGGCGGTGCCGTAGCGGGTGCCCGCGCCCACGATGACGGCGTCATAATTCTCCAGATCGGCCGCGGTCGCGATCGGCGCGCTCTGATCCAGCTTGTAGCCGCTCTCCCTGGCCAGCTCTTCCGGCACCAGTTCCGGCACGCGCTTGATATCGACCGTCACGCCCTCGATCGAGCGCGCGCCCTCCGCGACCGCCTCGGCCATGGTTTCGATGTGGCCGTAGGTGGAGTGATAGAGAACCAGAACGCGGGCCATAAGGCATCTCCTGAGGGTTTAGATACAGCAACAGTATCAGTGCCCATTTGAGCGGTCGGCCGGTCAGGCGCAAGAGCCCGCCGCAGGAATGTTGCGAAGACCGTTCCGGTTTCCCACGTCCATCCAAACAGGCCGGGAGCAGCCCTCATGTTCGATCATCTTTCCGTCGGCGTTCGTGATCTCGACGCGGCCCGGCGCTTCTACGCCGCCTTCTTCTCGCCCCTGGGCCACGGCGAGGCTGCGGCTTCGGACTCGGAGCTCGCCTTCGGCCCCGGCGGTCTGGTGCGTCAGTTCTTCGTCTATCCGGTGTCAGGCGAACGCGTCGCCGGCCTGGGCAGCCACATCGCCTTCTCGGCCCCCGGCCGCGCCGCCGTGCACGAGGCCTTCGACGCCGCCGTGGCCCTGGGCGCGACCGTCGTCCGCCCGGCCGGAGCCCACCCGGACATCGCCTCGGACTACTACGGCGCCGTGCTGCTGGATCCGGACGGCAACAAGCTGGAGATCGTCGCCGGTACCATGCACTAGGCCCGGTTGATCGGACACACCCGGTCGTAGAAGGCCTGGTCCGTGGGAACGGTCATTCCGCGCGACAGCCGGAAGCGGTGCTCGACCACCATCGCTTGCTGCTCGATGTTCAGACGGTCCCAGTCGCAGTCGGCGGCCAGGGGATAGGCGTAGCTGGCCAGGCTGTCCCCTGCCCCCAGTTTGGCGGTCAGCAGGTTCACGCCGTGCTGCGCCTGCCAGACGTGGGTCAGCTCATGGATGAAGGTCGACTGGCGGCCCAGCGGCGCGGTCGACAGATCGGCCGGCAGCGACCTCTTGGGCCAGACGATCCAGTCCCGCCAGAACCAGCGGCCGGGCACGAAGGCCCGGTCGAACGGCCATGGGGCCGGGAGGAAGCGGATGGTCTCGCACTCCAGGCTGTCCCCGAAGGCCTCGCGAGCCAGCTCGGTCTCGCCCGGCGTCAGCGGCCGCATCAGGGCGGCGGGGGCGCGCCGACGTAGCCGCCGGTCGGGCTGACCCACTCCCAGTGCCAGGGTTCATAGACATAGGGGACGAAGCCGAACCGCCCCGCGTTCCGGACCAGCCAGCGATAGGTCGGGCCGCGCGTCATGTGCAGGCGGCTCACCGCCGAGGTGTTGTCCACCCCCAGCCCGGCGATCTGGCCGACGTAGAGGTCCACGGCCGTTCCGGTCCGGTGCGGCGAACAGGCGGCGCGGCGCAGGCCGTCGCAACTGCCCTGCTGGGCGCAACGGGCGGCGTCGGCCTCGGGGTCCCGGAAGCCGGAGAAGATCTGCAGCAGCTCGGGATCGTTGGCCACCTCGGGCACCTCGGCGCGGGCGGCGGCGACCAGCTCGCGATAGGCGTCCAGCACGTCGCGGCGCAGCAGCCGGGTCAGGCGGTCGGCGTGCTCCTCGGACTCGACCAGATAGCCGAGCTGGTACAGCGGCGGCGGGTCGGGACAGGGCTGCTCGCGCACTCGGGCCATGATGAAGGGCCGCCGCTCCTGCCAGACGCCGCGGAACACCTGGAATGTCGCCGCGTCGAACCAGCCGGTCGGCGGCAGGCCGTGGCTGTACTGGAACTCGGCCAGCGCCCGGGAGAAGCGCGGCGACGCGGGCGCGCAGTCCGTGCCGATCTCCTTCTGGATCAGCGGCAGATAGGTCTCCCAGCCGAACTCGGTCGCGCTGAAGGGCGCCCATTCCATGCGCTGGAAGGAGACGGCGTTGGCGAAGGCCGGGCCGCCCCATTCGACCGGATCGGCCTCGCAGCCGCCGCGCCCCTCCCCACGTTCCTGGGCCGAGGCGGCGCCGGCCAGGCACAGGCCCGCCAGCAGGGCCGCGCTGGCCGCGAGTCTCGACAGGAGGACGCCCCGGATCATGGAGGGATGGTGGCCCGGAGATCATGTCGGCGGCAAGGCCCTTCGCGACCCTCGCGCACGGACGGCAAAGGCGGCATGGTGGCGCGGACGGCGACTCGGGACCGTCGCACCGGACCTGTCCATGACCGACGCCGCTCCGCCCGCCCCGGCTCGCCGCTCCAACGCCGTGCTCGCCGCCTTCTCGACCGTCTGCCTGCCGCTGGCGGCCTTCGGCGTGGCCCTGCCGGTCACCCTGCCGGAGTTCTACGCCACCTTCGTCGGCCTGGAGTTGGGCGTGGTGGCGACGGTGTTCATGGCCGTGCGCCTGATCGACATCACCTTCGACCCCTTCATCGGTTGGGCCATGGACCGGACCAAGACCCGGTTCGGCCGCTACCGCCCGTGGATGGTGGCCTCGACCCCGGTCCTGATGCTTTCGGCCCTGATGATGTTCGTGCTGGTTCAGCCGGGCGCCGGGGCGGCCTATCTCTTCGCCTGGCTGCTGGTGCTCTACCTCGGCTTCTCGATCGCCACCCTGGGCCAGCTGGGCTGGGCCTCGGTGCTGGCGCCGGAATACGACCAGCGCAGCCGGGTCTACGGCTGGTGGCAGGTGTTCAACATCATCGGCGTGATCCTGATCCTGATCCTGCCGACCGTGGTCATCCAGCTGGGCATCGGCACCTACGCCGACGGCGTGCGCATCATGGGCTGGGCCATCCTGATCGCCCTGCCCGTCACCATCGGCCTGACGCTGTTCGTGGTGCCCGAGCCGGTCAACGCCGGCGCCGCGCCGCACGGCGGGCCCAAGGCCTATCTCGCCCTGTTCAAGCGCAAGGCGGTCCGGAAGCTGCTGTTCGCGGACGTGCTTCTGGGCGTGGCGCCGGGCATCACCGGCTCGCTGCTGTTCTTCTTCTTCGGCCAGATCAAGGGCTATGGGCATACCGAGGCCTCGCTGTTCATGCTGCTGTACTTCGTCGCCGGCCTGGTGGGCGCGCCCTTCTGGGCCTGGCTGGCCACGCGGGTGGGCAAGGACAAGGCCCTGGCCATCGCCAGCCTGAGCTTCGCCGGCCTCTACATCGGCGCGACCCTGGTCCCGGGCGGCAACTTCACCCTGACGGCGGCGGTCATGTTCCTGGCCGGCCTGCCCTATGCGGCGGGCCTGTTCCTGCTGCGGGCCATGATGGCCGATGTGGGCGATGAGGTCCGGCTGGAGACCGGCGTGGACCGCACCGGCCTGATGTTCTCCATCCTGTCGGCCACGACCAAGATCGGCCACGTGGTCGCCCTGATCCCCTACCTGATCCTGCAGTGGGTGGGCTTCAAGGCCATCGCGCCGGCGGGGGGCAACAGCGAGATGTCGCTGCTGACCCTGCAGGTCCTGTTCATCCTGCTGCCCGGCCTGCTGCTGGCGGCGGCCGCGCTGGTGCTGAAGAACTATCCGCTGACGCCCGCCCGGCACGACGAGATCCGCCTGGCGCTTGAAGCACGCGACGCCGCATGACGCCTATCGACCGCCTGAACGCCATCATGGCCCGGCTCCGCGCGCCCGTGGGCGGCTGTCCCTGGGACGTGGAGCAGACGTTCGAGACCATCGCCCCCTACACGCTGGAGGAGGCCTATGAGGTCGCCGACGCCATCGAGCGCGGCGACATGGACGACCTGAAGTCCGAGCTGGGCGACCTGCTGTTCCAGGTCGTCTTCCACGCCCGCATGGCCGAGGAGCAGGGCCTGTTCGTGTTCGACGACGTGGCCGACGCCATCGCCGACAAGCTGGAGCGCCGCCACCCGCACGTCTTCGGCGACGAGGCGGCCAAGGCCGACGGCGTGGCGCAGAAGGCCCGCTGGGAGGACATCAAGGCCGCCGAGCGCAAGGCCAAGGCCCAGCACGGGGTGCTGGATGACGTGCCCGTGGGCCTGCCCGCCCTGGCCCGCGCCGCCAAGCTGACCAAGCGCGCCGCCCGCGTCGGCTTCGACTGGCCCTCGACCGACGAGGTCTTCGACAAGCTGGACGAGGAGGTCGCCGAGCTGCGCGCCGAGATCGCCGCCGGGGACCGGGACAAGGCGCGGGGCGAGGTCGGCGACCTGCTGTTCGTCGTCGCCAACCTGGCCCGCAAGCTGGGCGTGGAGCCGGAGGACGCCCTGAGGGGCTGCAACGCCAAGTTCGTGCGCCGCTTCGCCTTCATCGAGGCCGAGTTGGCGAAGGACGGGCGGACGCCGGAGCAGTCGGACCTGGCGGAGATGGACGGCCTGTGGGACGCGGCCAAGGCGGCGGAGCGGGCATGAGCGCTGATCAGCACGATCCTGGCGGCAAGGTCCGGCTGGCGCTGATGCCGGGCGTGAACGGCGACGCGACCTTCAGCCCGGACGGGCGCTATCGCCAGCTGATGCGGCGCTGGCTGGGACCCGAGTTCCCCGAGCGCTACGTCCTGTTCATCGGCATGAACCCTTCGACGGCGGACGCCAGCGTCAACGACCCGACCTGTGCGCGGGAGTGGACCTTCAGCCAGCGCGAGGGGTTCGACGCCATGGTCAAGGCCAATGTCGGGGACTATCGGGCGACCCATCCGAAGATGCTGCTGGAGCCCGGGGTCGAGGCCTCGTCGCCCGACAACCTGCCGGCCATCCGCAAGGCCGCCGCCGGAGCCGGCCTGGTGGTCCTGTGCCACGGCAAGCTGAACAAGGTGCTGGCCCCAGCGGGCAAGGCCCTGATCGAGGCGCTGCGGCGGGACGGGGTGCCCCTGTGGTGCTTCGGGACCAACGCAGACGGGAGTCCGAAGCATCCGCTCTACCTGCGCGGAGACACGCCGCTGAGGCCGTTCGACGCCAGCTAGCTGTACCGCAGCTCCTGCAGGTCGATCTCGCGCATCAGCCGTTTCGCCGTGGTCTCGTCGATCAATTTCGAGCGCGCCAGCTTGCTGAGTTCGATGCGTTCGGCGGCGAGCCCCACCAGACGCAGTTCGCGTTCGACGACATCGGCCTGG
This sequence comes from Brevundimonas sp., assembly GCF_023259385.1. Lineage (GTDB taxonomy): Bacteria > Pseudomonadota > Alphaproteobacteria > Caulobacterales > Caulobacteraceae > Brevundimonas. The sequence continues at coordinate 14,106 of NZ_JAHFPF010000048.1, forward strand.
CGGGCGGCCTCGAGATCGTCCTCGTCGGTGCGGGTGCGGTTTTCGATGCGGCGGCGGTAGATTTCCATGAGCCGGCTGGCGATGTCGGAATAGAGGTCCGGATTGGGTCGCCCCTCGGCCATGGTGTGGGAGGCGTCCTCAACGGCGCGCAGGGCCGCCATCGCCGCGGCGACCCGACCGTGGTCCTCCTCACGCTGGTGCGAGGGCTCGGGCGGCAGTTCGACGCCCTTCAGCAGCCTGGGCAGGGCGATGGTCGCCACGATCAGCGAGACGATGATCACCGCGGCGGCCAGGAAGATGGCCATGGTCCGCGACGGCATGGGCGAGCCGTCGTCGAGGGTGAAGGGCACGGTCAGGATGCCCGCCAGGGTGATGGCCCCGCGCACCCCCGCCAGCGACATGACCGCGGTCAGGCGCAGGCCGACCCTGGGCGGCGGGCCCTTCTGCCGCTTGCGGAACAGGGTCAGGCGCAGGGAGGTCCACACCCAGATGAAGCGCAGGGCCGCGAGCGCGGCGAAGGTGACGAAGACATAGATCGCCAGCCACCAGACCTCGGGCCGGCTGGTGCCCGCGACCACCTCGGCGGCGCGCGACAGGATCGAGGGCATCTGCTCGCCCAGGATGACGAAGATGATGCCGTTGGCGGCGAACTGGACCGTGTCCCAGACGGCGCCGCGACGGACGCGGGTGACGGCCAGCGCCTGGCCCTTGGCCCCGCCCCGCTCGGTGAAGCTCATGGTCACGCCGGCCGCGACGGCGGCCAGGATACCCGAGGCGTGCACCTTCTCGGCGACCAGATAGGCGGCGAAGGGGATCAGCAGGCTGATCAGGATCTGGGCCCCGACATCCTCGCCCCACCGGCGGCTGACCCAGGCCTTGGCCAGGCTGATGAGCAGCGTCACGCCGACCCCCGCGGCGACACCGGCCAGCGCCAGCCAGGCGAAGCTGGCCACCGCATGACTCAGGACGAAGGTCCCTGTGGAGGCCGCCACGATGGCCAGCCGCATGCAGGTCAGGCCGGTGGCGTCGTTGAGCAGCGACTCCCCTTCGAGGATATGCATCAGCCGCTTGGGGATCGGGGCGCGGGCGGCGATGGCCTGGACCGCGATGGGATCGGTCGGCGACAGGATGGCGGCCAGGGCGAAGGCCACGGCCAGCGGCATCTCCGGGATCATCCACCAGAGGAGGAAGCCGAGACCGACGACGGTGAAGACCACCAGCCCCAGCGCCAGCTCGAGGATCACCGCCCGGTCGCGGAACAGGGCCTCATTGGGAATGCGCCAGCCGTCGAGGAACAGCAGGGGCGGCAGGAAGAGCAGGAAGAAGATATCCGGCTCCAGATCCACCGCCTCGCCGGTGACCAGCACCACCCCCGCCCCCAGGGCGATCTGGACCAACGGCAGAGCGATGCGGGTGATGCGGGCGACCGAGCCCGACACCACCACGGCCAGGAGCAGCAGGAGGGTGGTCTCGATCAGGTGCATCGCGCGTTCTTTCGAACGACGGAAAAAACGGGGTGCGAACAGTGCGAAACCTGCCCGTAAGTCCCTGTTATGTCACGAGTCGAGAATCGCACTGTTCGTCGTGTTCCGCGCCTGAATCATCCTGCGCCGCAGTATGGCACGGCGATGCGGCGAAAACGGACGCCTGTCAGCCGAACTGCCGCTCGAACCGGCCCAGCGCCGCCGGATGCAGGCGCACGGTGACGTGGGTGCGGCCCTCGTCGTCGGTCTCGCGGCCGGTGACCCGGCCGTTCTCATAGAGCCAGGCCAGGGCCTCGCCCTGATGGGGGGCCAGCACCAGCGCGCTCTCGGGATCGTCGTCGATCAGGCCCGCGATGGTCTCGCGCAGGGGATCGATCCCCTCCCCGGTCCAGGCGGAGACGGCCACGGCCTGACCCTGGGCGCGCAGGCGTTCGGCCTGGCCGAGCACGGCCTCGCGGGTCTCGGCGTCGAGCAGGTCGATCTTGTTCCAGACCTCGAGGATGCGGCGTGGCTTGGGTTCGCCGTTGGCGCCCTCGACCATGGGGATCTGTTTCAGCACCGCCTCGACGTCCTTGGCCTGGGCTTCGCTGTCGGCCGAGGCGATGTCGCGGACGTGCAGGATCAGGTCGGCCTCGCCGACCTCTTCCAGGGTGGCGCGGAAGCTTTCGACGAGTTCGTGCGGCAGGTCCGAGATGAAGCCGACGGTGTCCGCCACGATGGCCGGACGGCCCTGCGGCAAGCGGATGGTGCGCTGGGTGGTGTCCAGGGTGGCGAACAGCAGGTCCTTGGCGAAGACCTCGGATCCCGTCAGCCGGTTGAACAGGGTCGACTTGCCGGCGTTGGTGTAGCCGACCAGGGCCACGGTCGGGAACGGGACCTTCTGGCGGGCCTTGCGGTGCAGGCCGCGGGTGCGGCGCACCTCTTCCAGCTCGGCCTTCAGCTTGACGATGCGGTCGGCGATCAGGCGGCGGTCGAGCTCGATCTGGGTTTCGCCGGGGCCGCCGGTCGACCCGGTGC
>NZ_JAHFPF010000297.1 GCF_023259385.1 Brevundimonas sp.
GACGCCGGTGCGCTGCGCCACGCCCGGACGGGTCCTGCGCGGGCCCGGAGGCTATGCGGCTCCGACGGCGGACGGCGCCCTGTGCGGCGCCACGATGGAGGCGGGCGAGCGCAGCGTGGCGCCCGACCGCACCGTCGCCGCCCGTCAGGCGGAGATGGGCCTGTCCCTGATCGGCGCGGAAGGCGAGGCCGGAGAACCTCGCGTCGGCATCCGGGGCGCGTCGCCGGACGGCCTGCCGATGGCGGGCCCGTCCGGCGCGGACGGCCTCTATCTGGCCCTGGCGCCGCGCCGCAACGGCTGGCTGCTGGGGCCGCTGGTGGCCCATGTGGTCGCGGACGCACTTGAGGGCCGGGCGTCTCTTGCGGACGCCTCGGCCCTCTCGCCCCACCGGTTCGCCTGATCAGTCAGCCGGCGGCACGAAGCGCAGGTTGATGGCGACCCGGGATCCTTCCGGCGCTCCGTCCACGGTGCGCGGGCTGACGCGGAAATGGCGCGACAGGTTCTGCGCGGCGCGGCCGAAGCCCTGACCGGCCGGCGTTTCACCGGCGACCGCGCAGTCCGAGACCGAGCCGTTGGCCTCGACCAGGCAGTTCAGCGACACCGAACCGGCGGTTCCCGCCGCGATGGCGCGGGCCGGATAGGCGCGCATCATCTGCTCGGCCGTGGGCTGGCGGACCCAGCTGGGGTCGCGGATCACGCGGGCGGGGGGCGGTTCGGCGACCGGCTCGCGCGCCGGCGGCGCCTCGGGCGTGGGGTGTTCGACCGTTGGAATGCTGATCGGGCCGGAGGTCGGCCTGGCGTCCGGATTGATCGGGATGTTCAGGATCTCCGTGGGCCTGGTCGGCGCCGGGGTCTCGTGGATCGGGGCATTGGGCGCCGCCGGCTTGCTCTCCACCGGCTTCGGCTTGGGCGGGGGCTCCAGCGTGATGATCGGACCCGTCATCGGCGGAGTCTCTTCTATCGGCGGCAGCTTCATCTCGAAGCGTTGGTAGTAGAGCGCGACGCCGACCCCGATGTGGGCCGTCGCCACCAGGCCGATCGCGATCCAGGCGGAGCGCGACAGTCCGGGGCCTTTCCGTTCGTGGAAGTCGATGGGGCTAACCAGTCCTGGCCCGCCCGCTGTTCTGATCATCATGGCCGTACTCTTCCCTGTCTTTTCGCCGTCCCCACAGCGTCCCTGACGGAAATGGAGCGCTGCCGTTGGGGCGGGTTTGCGGCGAGGGTCTGGCGGGATTGGACACACCAAAGAACGTGACTTTGCGGTCACGTTAAGGTCTGATTAACCAGAGTTCCCCAGCATTAACGATTATGACCATCAGGGCGATTCCATCGTCGGGCGGGGTAGAGGCGGCCATTCGGCGTGCGTCCAGCGCGACGGGTGTGGACGCCGACTTCCTCGTGCGCACCGCCCGGCGCGAAAGCGCGATGAACCCCAATGCGCGGGCGCCGACCTCGTCCGCCTCGGGTCTGTTCCAGTTCATCGAACAGACCTGGCTGGGCACGGTGAAGGCCCACGGCGCCAAGCACGGCTACGGCCAGTACGCCGACCTGATCTATCGCGGTTCGGACGGGCGCTGGCGGGTCGAGGGCTCGGCCCGCAACGTGGTGCTGGACCTGCGCTTCGATCCCCAGGCCGCCTCGACCATGGCCGGCGAGCTGACGGCCCAGAACGCCGCCTATCTGCGCGGCCGCACGGGGCGCGAGCCGGGGGCGGGCGACCTGTACGCGGCCCACTTCCTGGGGCCGGCGGGCGCGGCTCAGCTGATGGAGGCCATGGACCGGCGTCCGGGCTCCAGCGCCGCGTCGATCTTCCCCGAGGCGGCATCGGCAAACCGTTCGATCTTCTACCGCGACGGCCGCCCGGCGACGGTGGCCGAGGTCCACGCCAACCTGCAGCGCTCGGCGGGTGGCGGGGCCCCCGCCTCGGGTGCCGGCGACGGCCTGCCCGCCGCGCCGCCGTTGTCCGAGCGGGACCAGATGCTGGCCGCGCGGCTGGATCGGCTGAAACAGGACCAGAGCCTGCTGGCCCTGCTGCTCGGCCAGGACGGCGACGGCAAGGCGGGCGGCTTCGGCGGCGCCTTCGGACCGGACGAGAAGACCAACGCCTGAGCGCGAATCCGGCCATGGTGAACCGCCCGTTAACGATACCGGGCCGATGCTGCCCGCCTGATCAGACCTTGAGCGTCCCATGACCGCCTACCGCGCCAGCCTGACCGAGATCGACATCCGTCGGCTGATCCAGTCGAACGACGAGGACGAGCGCGCCGCCGCCGCCCACAAGCTGTGCCGGAACATGGACAAGGCCGAGCTGGACGAGCACGACCGCGCCGCCGCCCACAAGATCCTGCGTCTGCTGGCCAATGACGCCGCCGAACTGGTGCGCCGGGCCATGGCGGTGACGCTGAAGGCCTCGGACCTGATCCCGCGCGACGTGGCCCGCCGGCTGGCCGCCGACGTCGACAGCGTGGCCCTGCCGTTGATCAACTTCTCCCCCGTCTTCTCGGACGAGGACCTGATCGAGATCGTGCAGGCCGGTTCGGTCGTGCGCCAGACCGCCGTGGCCGGACGCCCGCGGGTCAGCCGCGACGTCGCCGCCGCCGTGGCCGAAGTGGGCGCCGAACCCGCCGTGCGGGCGCTGGCCGCCAACGACAACGCCGACATCGCCGAAAGCGCCCTGGGCCGCTGCGTCGACCGCTTCGGCGCCTCGCCCGAGATCATCGCGGCCCTGGCCTACCGCCAGGTCCTGCCGCTGTCGGTGACCGAGCGTCTGGTCGAACTGGCCTCCGAGGCGGTGCGCGAGCATCTGGTCACCCGCCACTCGGTCGCGCCCGAGACCGCCATCCGCCTGGCCTCCTTCGCCCGCGAGCGCGCCACGGTCGATCTGGTCGATCAGGCCTCCGGCCACGCGGACCTGTCCCAGTTCGTCGCCACCCTGCATGCGCGGCGCGCCCTGACCGGCTCCCTGCTGCTGCGGGCGCTGGCGCGGGGACAGATGGCCCTGTTCGAGCACGGGTTGGCCGAGCTGGCCGGGGCGCCGCACCAGCGGGCCTGGCTGATGATCCACGACGCCGGCCCGCTGGGCCTGAAGGCCATCTACGACCGGGCCGGCCTGCCGCCGCGCCTGTTCCAGGCCTTCCGCGCCGGGGTCGACACCTGGCGGTCGCTGCAGGCCGAGGGCGTGGACACCACCGACGACGCCTTCCGCCAGCAGATGCTCGAGCGCTTCCTGACCCAGCGCCCGAACGCCCCGCGCGAGGACCTGGCCTATCTGATGGAACGACTGGACCAGGACCCGGTCGCCGCCCCGGCGCGCGCGGGCGTGGCGGCCTAGTTCTCGGACCGCCAGCATGGCTCCAGAGCGTCCATCGACGCTTCAAGCCAATCCCGGACGGGGCCCGCGCCTCCGTGCGCAAGGGTCAGTTCGACAGGCGCGCCGTCAGCGGCGACCGCTCTGATCGTCAGGCGATAGCCTTGATGGAGATAGCCCAGGTTCGGCGGCGTCGGCCGGGAGCCTACCGCGGTTTCGACCGGCTGGATCTCGATGCGCGGCAGTGCGATGCGCTCCAGACGGCTCACAGCCTCGATCAGCGCGGGGCACGAGGACCCGGCGGCGGATCGCGCCGCGCCGTTCGCTTCAACCAGCACGGCACGCCACGAAACGGGCGACCCGCTGCCCGCACGATCCTTGTAGAAGGTCAGGGTGCTGCGTTCGCCGGCTTCGCCACGGATCATCTCGACGATAGCGGCGGCCGGTGGACCTCCCCGTTCACCAACAAGGGCCTGGGCCTGCGCCCAAGCAGGCGCTGAGACCACGTAAAGGGCGGCTAGACCGGCGGCGTAGTGGCGGTTCCAGGACATGGTTGTCCGTCCGGGGCTTACTGGAACCTTCATCGTCAGCGATGCGGCAACTTCAGGTCAATGGTTCACTACCGTCGGTAGGTTGCTTGAAGCGCACACAGCAAAACGCCCGCCGGTGAGGGCGGGCGTTCGCGAAACTCTTGATCGTATTCGATCACGCGAAGTGCTGGGCCACCTT
>NZ_JAHFPF010000049.1:0-7748 GCF_023259385.1 Brevundimonas sp.
CCGTCCCCGCCGCCGGCCTGCTGATGACCGGCTATGCGCTGGGCGTCTTCGTCGGCGCACCCCTGCTGACCATCGCCACGCGGACCCTGCCGAAGAAGACCACCCTGCTGGTGCTGATGGTCCTCTTCACCCTGGGCAATCTCGCCTGCGCCGTGGCACCGACCTATGAGCTGCTGATGGCCGCGCGCATCCTGACGGCCCTGGCCCACGGCACCTTCTTCGGCGTCGGCGCCGTCGTGGCGACCCAGCTCGTCGCACCGGAAAAGAAGGCCTCGGCCATCGCCATCATGTTCACCGGCCTGACGCTGGCCACCCTGCTGGGCGTGCCGTTCGGCGCCTGGCTGGGCCTGCAGTTCGGCTGGCGCTCGACCTTCTTGGCCGTCACCGGCATCGGCATTCTGGCCCTGGCCGTCCTCGCCGCCTTCGTCCCCGCGACGAAGACCACCGAGCCGCTGGGCCGCCTGCGCGACGAGTTCGCCGTGCTCAAGCGCCCGCAGGTCCTGCTCGGCCTGGCCATGACGGTGCTGGGTTTCGGCGGGGTGTTCGCCATCTTCACCTATATCCAGCCGATCCTGACCGAGATCTCCGGCTGGTCCGAGGCCGCCGTCTCGCCGATCCTGCTGGTCTTCGGCGCGGGTCTGGTCGGCGGCAACCTGCTGGGCGGCAAGCTGGCCGACAGGCGCCTGGCCCCGGCCCTGCTGGGCACGCTGGCGGCCCTGACGCTGGTGATGTTCGTCTCCGGCTGGGCCTTCCATGACCGGATCGGCGCCATCGTTGCGACCTTCTTCCTCGGCGCCGCCGCCTTCTCGACCGTCGCCCCGCTGCAGTTGCGCGTGCTGCAGCAGGCCGGCGGCGCGGGTCAGGGGCTGGCGTCCAGCCTGAACATCGCCGCCTTCAACCTCGGCAACGCCTTCGGCGCCTGGCTGGGCGGGGCGGTGATCGCGAGCATCGGCATCGCCGCCGTGCCGATGATCTCAGCCGCCGTGCCCCTGGCCGCCCTGGGGCTGGCCGTTCTCAGCCTTTCCATCGAACGCCGCGCCCGCGTCGTTCCCGCCTGAAGGAGTTCTCCATGGAAACCCGCCGTCTCGGAGCGTCCACGCTCGAAGTCCCCGTCCTCAGCTTCGGCGCCGGCACCTTCGGGGGTCAGGGGCCGCTGTTCAGCGCCTGGGGCGACACCGATGTCGCCGGCGCCCGGCGTCTGATCGACATCTGCCTGGAAGCCGGGGTCAATCTGTTCGACACCGCCGATGTCTATTCCAACGGCGCGTCGGAAAGCATTCTCGGCGAGGCGCTGAAGGGCCGCCGCGACGCCGCCCTGATCTCCACCAAGGTCGGCCTGCCGTTCGGCGACGACCCCGCCGACAAGGGGACCGGCGGCGCGCGCCTGCTCCGCGCCGTCGATGACGCCCTGGCCCGCCTGCAGACCGACCGCATCGATCTGCTGCAACTGCACGCCTTCGACGCCCACACCCCGATCGAGGAGACGCTGGCCGCCCTGGACGCCCTGGTGAAGGCCGGCAAGGTCCTGCACGTCGGCGCCTCGAACTTCTCCGGCTGGCAACTGATGAAGTCGCTCGCGCTCGCCGACGCCAACGGCTGGCCGCGATACGTCGCCAACCAGACCTACTACTCCCTCGTCGGCCGCGACTACGAATGGGAGCTGATGCCGCTGGGGCTGGACCAGGGCGTCGGCGCCATGGTCTGGAGCCCGCTGGGCTGGGGCCGCCTGACCGGCAAGATCCGCCGCGGACAGCCCCTGCCCGCCGGCAGCCGCCTGCACGACACCGCCGCCTTCGGTCCTCCCGTCGACGACGAGCGCCTGTACCGCATCGTCGACGCCCTGGACGAGATCGCGGCCGAGACCGGCAAGACCGTACCCCAGATCGCCATCAACTGGCTCCTGCGTCGCCCGACGGTGTCCAGCGTGATCCTGGGCGCGCGCAACGAAGACCAGCTGCGCCAGAACCTGGGCGCCGTGGGCTGGACGCTGACGCCTGAACAGGTCGCACGCCTGGACGCCGCCAGCGCGGTGACGCCGGCCTATCCCCACTACCCGTACTGGGGCGAAGGCGGGTTCCGGGCGGTCAATCCGCCGCCGGTCTAGGGACGGTGGGAGCCTGGGGCCGCCTCCGATCGGAAGGCGAGCCAGCTGGCCAGGGCGAAGACCCAGACGCTGACGCCGCCGAAGAGCAGCACCCCGCCCATGCCGTCGGCCAGGGCCTGATGGACGACCGCCGCCGGCACGCCTGCCTCGATCGGCGGCGTGGTTCCGGCGGCGACCTGTTCGGCGATCGCCTTCAGGCTGGCGGCGTCGGTGCCCGCGGGTGAGGCGGCGGCCAGAGAGGCGCGAACGCCTTCCAACAGGATGAAGCCCATCAAGGCGATGTTCACCGCCAGGGAGATCATGCGCGCGCTCATGTCGACGCCTGACGCCATACCGGCGCGCTCGGGCGGCGCGGCGCCCGTCGTGGTGTTGGTGACGGGCGTGTTCGTCAGTCCCAGTCCCATGCCGGCGATGACGCAGCCCGGCAGGATGGTCAGGGCGCTGGCGTCCGCCGTCTCGCTCCCCAGCCGCATCAGGAAGAAGCCGAGCCCGATGGTGAACAGCCCGGCCGGAATGACGACCCGTGGCTGAAGGCGCAGGGACAGGCGTTCCGCGATCGGCGGCATGACCAGCGTCGGCAGCGTATAGGCCAGCAGCCCGATCCCGGCGGCGACGCTGTCCAGGTGCAGGCCGGCGCTGAACCAGATCGGCAGGTAGATCATGAAGGGCCAGTAGCTGACGTTCATCGCCGCCGACCCCAGGATCGCGCCCGAGAAGGCGCGGATGCGGAAGATCGAGAAATCGATCATCGGCCGCCGGGTCGCCCGTTCGACCAGCACGAAGGCGACCGCGCTGGCCACGCAGACGCCCAGCACGGCGAGCGCCACCGGGTTGGCGAAGCCGAGCGCCGGACCCTGGGTGATATACCAGGCGAGGCAGAACACCGTCAGGGAAAGGGTCGCCATGCCGGCCAGGTCCAGACGCGCCGCGTCCGGATCGCGGGATTCCTCGATGGCGAGCGCCGCCAGTACGATCACGGCCACCGCCAGGACGCCGTGGATCAGGAACACCCATTCCCAGCCCCAGACCGAGACGATCCCGCCGCCGATCAGCGGGCCGAATCCCAGGCCGACGCCGGCGACGACCCCCCACCAGGCGAAGGCCCTGCTTCGCTCGCTCGCACTGCGGAACTGGTTGGACAGGACCGCGATCCCGCACACCAGCATGGCTCCGCCGCCCAGGCCCTGAAGGGCGCGGGCCGCGATCAGGACCGGCGTGTTCGGGGCCAGGCCGCACATCAGGGACGCCAGGCCGAAGGCGACGACGCTGGCCATGAAGACCCGCTTGCGCCCGAAACGGTCGGCCAGGGTACCCGTCGCCATCAGCACTACCGTCACGGCGATGGTGTAGGCGTTCATGATCCACTGCAGCTCGGCGAAGTCCGCGCCCAGAACCGCCGGGTCCCTGAGCGTCGGCAGGATCGCCGGGATGCTGGAAATCTCCAGGCCGAACATCAGGGCGGACAGGCAGACCGCCAGCAGGGCGATCACGCCGCGTCGGGACGCGGATGCAGTGGGAGCGGTCGTCATGGAAAGCCTCTCGTGATGGCGAGCGGCGAACCTAGGGAGGTTCCAGTCACAACAGAACTGGATGTCTGACCATTTCAGAGATAACGATTTCGAATGACATCACCCACCATTCTCGACGTCGCCGCCGTACGCGTCTTCGTCGCCATCGCCGACCTGAGCAGCTTCACGCGCGCGGCCGAGGCGCTCGGGTCCACCCAGGGGGCGATCAGCGTCAAGCTCCGGCGGCTGGAGGACCAGTTGGGCCAGCGGCTGGTCGAACGCACGCCCCGGCTGGTCCGGCTCTCGCCCCAGGGCGCCCTGTTCATCGACGCCGCCCGCGAATTCCTGGCCGCGCACGAAAAAGCGGTCGCCACACTGTCAGCGACGCGTCGGCGCTTCGCCCTGGGCGTCGCCGCCCATGTGGCTGGACCCGAAGTGACCACCCTGCTGGCGCATCTCAACGCCTACGACCCCTGCCTCACCATCGAGGTGCGGATCGAGACGCCTCGCGCGCTGCTGGACGCCTTCGACCGTGGGGAGCTGGACGCCGCCATCGTCCGGCGTGAGGACGTCCGGCGCGACGGCGAAGTGCTGGGACCCGAACATTTCGGCTGGTTCGCGTCGCCCAATCTTCGCTGCAGGCCGGACGAGCCGTTGCGGTTCGCCGCCCTGTCGGCCGAATGCGGCGTCAGGAACATCGCGACCCAGGCGCTCGACGCCGCCGGCATCGCCTGGTCGGAGGTGTTCGTGGGCGGCAGTTCCTCGGCCGTCGCCGCGGCCGTGTCGGCGGGGGTCGCGATCGCGGTCTTTCCCCTGCGGCTCGCGCCGCCCGGGACGGTCGAGGTGAGCGAGCGCTATGCGCTTCCGCCCCTGCCCGACTCGGAGATCCTGCTGTTCTCCACCCTCGTCGACGCCAAGTCCCGCGAGGCCCTGCGGACGATCGCGGCCGGGTTCCGGTCGCACCGCTCCCGAGACGCGAACGCGCCGGTCGCCGCCCTGGCCTAGAGCGAAATCTGATGCTGGACCGTTTTTTGGAGTCTGGTCGAAACGACCTGAAGCCAAAATGATCTAGGGCTGGAGCCGGTAGCCGCCCGCGTCGGTCAGCAGCAGCCGCGCCTGACCGGGCTCGGGCTCGATCTTCTGGCGCAGGCGGTAGATGTGGGTTTCCAGCGTATGGGTCGTGACCCCGGCGTTGTAGCCCCAGACCTCGGTCAGCAGCTCCTCGCGCGACACGGCCTTGGCCCCGGCGCGGTAGAGGTACTTCAGGATGTTGGTTTCCTTCTCGGTCAGCCGGACCTTCTTGCCCTTGTCGTCGACAAGGACCTTGGCCGCCGGACGGAATTCATAGGGCCCGATACGGAAGACGGCGTCTTCCGACTGTTCATGGCTGCGCAGATGGGCGCGGATGCGCGCCAGCAGGACCGCGAAGCGGAAGGGCTTGGTGACATAGTCGTTGGCCCCCGACTCCAGCCCCAGCACCGTGTCGGAATCCGACGATTGGGCGGTCAGCATGATGATCGGGGTCGAGACGCCGTCCTTGCGCAGCAGGCGGCAAGCCTCCCGGCCGTCCATGTCCGGCAGGTCGACGTCGAGCAGGATCAGGTCGGCGCGGACCTCACGGCCCATCTTCACGCCCTCGGTGGCCGTCGAGGCCTGGACCGGGCGGAAAGCCTCGTGGAGCGCCAGCTGCTCGGCAAGCGCCTCGCGCAGGTCGTCGTCGTCGTCGATGATCAGGATCGTCTTGGGCGTCGGCATGGGTCCAACAATGGAGAGAGCCGGTCCAAACGCCAAGGGCGCCGGTCCGTTAGGGCGTGATTTTCAGTCCACAGAGGGCGTTTCGCCGCGATTTCGTTCCCCGAACAGGGCCGAACCGATGCGAACATGGGTCGCACCGAAGCGGATCGCGACCTCATAGTCGCCGCTCATCCCCATCGACAGGACGTCCAGTCCGTTGCGGCGCGCGATCTTGCGCAGCAGGGCGAAATGGATGCCGGGGGCCTCGTCCGCCGGCGGAATGCACATCAGGCCCTCGACGGTCAGCCCCGCGGCCCGCGCCTGCGCGACCAAGGCGTCGGCCTCTTCCGGCGGAACCCCGGCCTTCTGCGGCTCGGCGCCCGTATTGACCTGCACCAGCACCCGCGGCGCCCGGCCCGCCTTCGCCCCCTCCGTCGCCAGCGCCTCGACCAGTTTCGGCCGGTCCAGGGTCTCGATGACCTCAAACAGGGCGACGGCGTCGGCGACCTTGTTGGTCTGTAGCGGCCCGATCAGGCGCAGTTCGAGGCCCGGCGCGTCCCGACGACCGGACCAGTGTCCTTGCGCCTCCTGAACCCGGTTCTCGCCGAACACCCGCTGTCCCGCGGCCAGCGCCGCCTCCAGGGCGACGTCAGGCTGGGTCTTGGTCACCGCGGTCAGGATCACGGTCGCCGGATCGCGCCCGGCGATGCGGCAGGCGCGGGCGATCTTGCGACGGACGGCGTCGAAGCTGGACGCGATGGAGGGATCGGGGGAAGAGGAGGTCATGAACCGGTCGGACGCGGATACCCTGTGGCGGATCGCCAGCGGTCTAGCCCGTGAAGCGGCCAAAGTCAGCCGGGCGCAAGGCCGCCCGCGTCCCAACCTGCCGCCTCTGCTGTTCTTCACCGATCCCGAACGCACGCCGCGTCCGTGGGAGGTCGCCGAACGCCTGCCCGTCGGCGCCGGCGTGGTCTGGCGCCATTTCGGCGCGCCGGACGCCCTCGAGACGGCGCTGCGACTGCGCGAGGCGACGCGGCGGCGCGACGGCCTGCTGCTGATCGGCCTGGACGCCGCCCTGGCCGAGACGGTCCAGGCTGACGGCGTCCACCTGCCCGAAGCGGCGACGGACCAGGCCCCCGCCCTGGCGGCCCGCCATCCGGGCTGGACGATCACCGCCGCCTTCCACGGCCTGTCCGCCATTCCTGATATCGTCGGGATCGACGCCCTGATCGTGTCCCCGATCTTCCCCGCGGGCGGAGCCTCCGCATCCAAGGTCCCGCTCGGCGTGGATCGATTGAAGGCGCTAGCCCAGGAGGCCCCGGCGCCCATCTACGCCCTGGGCGGCGTCGACGCGTCGAACGCGCACACGCTCATCGGCTCGGGCGTCTATGGAATAGCGGGAGTGGGGTCGGTCCGCGCGGCCTTCGAAGCCGATTAGAAGCGGAAGATCGATTCCAGACGGAAGCGGGCCGTCGGACGCTCGGTCTGCGGCGCGCGGGCCGGATCGCGTTCAGTCTCGGCCAGGCCGGCGGCGGCCCCGACGCGCAGGCGCGGGTTGACGCGGTAGTAGGCCCCGGCCTCGACGTCGCCGAGGGAGTCTTCGCGGCCGACGGGCTGGTTCAGGTTCAGGTCCAGGCCCCAGCGGCCGCGCTCGGTGAAGCGCAGACGGCTCTGGTTCTGGCTCGGCGTGGCGGTGCGGGCGGCGCTGGCTTCACTCAGGGACACCGCAGGCGCACGTCCGCGCGTCGCGGTTTGGGCCGCGGCGGCGTCAGCGGCGGCGACGAGGGCGAGCCCCGCGACCAGTCCAGCGATGACGGCGCTCTTGCGCATGTCCTGCCCTTCATGTCCCGCCGGGGGTCCCGGCGTGATCTGTATCCGGCAACTAGACACCGCCGGACAGCCCGGTCAACGGAACGGCGACGCTGAACGTCAGTTCCGTACGACTCAGAGGGACTCCTGTGGCGCGAGCGTCACGGCCACGGCCTCCCCCGCCGCGTGCGCGCCGCCTCCCGGACACGATCCGGCGCCGCTTGAAACGTCTTCGCCTTGTCATCGCCCCTTTTCGCCGTGTTATAGAGCCTCGCTTCGGCTCTGACCCGCGTTCGGGCGGCCCGGCGCGTGCGACGGAAGGTCCGGCGTACGCCCTTGATCGAATGGAGAACTCTCGATGGTGCTGGTTCGCGGTGCGACGCTCGCCCTGATCGCCTCGGGCCTGGTGCTGGGCGCCTGCTCTGCCGAACGTCCCTTCGGTCCCACCGTCGGCGACGTCTTCGGCGGCGGAAAGCCCTCGGCCACAGCGGCGCGCGCCGCCCAGACGGGCATCGGCGTGAACGCCTATCTGTGGCGCGCCACCCTGGACACCTTCGCCTTCATGCCGCTGGCCAACGCCGACCCGTGGGGCG
>NZ_JAHFPF010000049.1:7758-16430 GCF_023259385.1 Brevundimonas sp.
ACTGGTTCACCGACCCGCAGACGCCGAACGAGCGCTTCAAGGCGACCGTCTTCATCCTCGACACCCGCCTGCGCGCCGACGCCCTGAACGTCACCGTGACCAAGGAAACGCGCGATGCGACGGGCAATTGGGTCGGCGCTCCGGTGGCGGCCCAGACGGAAACCGACCTGGAGAACGCGATCCTGACCAAGGCGCGCCAGCTCAACCTCCAGAACGCCGGCTAACACCCTCTCACGACCACCGCCTCCTTTAGGCCGCGCCCTTCAGGAGCAGCCTCAAGGATTCCCGTGGCCCGCTACGAGCCCAAGACCGCCGAACCCCGCCAGCAGGCCCGCTGGGCGGCCGCCGACGCCTTCCGCACCCCGACCCAAGGCACGGGAAAGCCGAAATACTATGTGCTGGAGATGTTCCCCTATCCGTCGGGGAACATCCACATGGGCCACGCCCGCAACTACGTCATGGGCGACGTGGTCGCGCGCTCCAAACGGGCCCAGGGATTCGACGTCCTGCATCCGATGGGCTGGGACGCCTTCGGCCTGCCCGCCGAGAACGCGGCCATCGAGCGCGGCGTCCATCCCGGCGACTGGACCTGGTCCAACATCGCCGCCATGCGCGAACAGCTGAAGCTGCTGGGCCTCTCGCTGGACTGGTCGCGTGAATTCGCCACCTGCGACCCGGCCTACTACGGCAAGCAGCAGGCCTGGTTCCTGGAGCTTTTCAAGCGCGGCCTGGTCTATCGCAAGGACTCGGTCGTCAACTGGGACCCCGTCGACAACACCGTCCTGGCCAATGAGCAGGTCGTCGACGGCCGCGGCTGGCGCTCGGGCGCGATCGTCGAGAAGCGCAAGCTGAACCAGTGGTTCCTGCGCATCACCGATTACGCCGACGACCTGATCGAGGGTCTGAAGGAACTGGAAGGCCGCTGGCCCGACAAGGTCCGGCTGATGCAGGAGAACTGGATCGGCCGCTCCAAGGGTCTGCAGATGACCTGGGCCTGGGCCGGGGACGCCCCCGCCGGCGCGCCCGACGGTCTGGAAATCTACACCACCCGCCCGGATACCCTGTTCGGCGCCAGCTTCATGGGCATCGCCGCCGACCACCCGGTCGCCCGCGCCCTGGCCGAGACCAACCCCGACGCCGCCGCCTTCGTCGCCGAATGCCGCAAGGGCGGCTCGACCCAGGCCGAGATCGAACAGGCCGAGAAGATCGGCTTCGACACCGGTCTGAAGGTCCGGCATCCGTTCGACGGCCGCGAGGTCAGCGTCTGGATCGCCAACTTCATCCTGTCCGACTACGGCACCGGCGCCATTTTCGGATGTCCCGCCCATGACCAGCGCGACTTCGAGTTCGCGACCAAATACCGGCTGCCGATCATCCCGGTTGTGAGACCTGACGGCGCCGGTGATGATTTCGGCGTTGAAACAGAGGCTTACACGGGCCCCGGAACCATCTTCCAGTCGGACTTCCTGGACGGTCTGGAGATCGAGGCGGCCAAGGCCGAGGCCATCGCCCGCATCGAGGCGGCCGGCCAGGGCGAGGGCAAGACCATCTATCGCCTGCGCGACTGGGGCGTCAGCCGCCAGCGCTACTGGGGCTGTCCGATCCCCATCGTCCACTGCCCGTCCTGCGGCGCCGTGCCCGCCGCCGACCTGCCGGTGGAGCTGCCCAAGGACGTCACCTTCGACACGCCCGGCAATCCTCTGGACCGCCATCCGACCTGGAAACACGTCAAATGCCCGTCGTGTCACGGTGATGCGACCCGCGAGACAGACACGCTGGACACTTTCGTGGATTCCAGCTGGTATTTCGCCCGCTTCACCGATCCGACGGCGGCCGAGCCGATCTCGCGCAGCGCGGCCGACCACTGGCTGCCGGTCGACCAGTACATCGGCGGCGTCGAGCATGCGGTGCTTCACCTGCTCTACGCCCGCTTCATCAGCCGCGCCCTGAGCGACGCCGGCCTGATGACGGTCAAGGAGCCCTTCGCCGGCCTCTTCACCCAGGGGATGGTGGTCCACGAGACCTACCGCCGCGCCGACGGCGCCTGGGTCGAGCCGACGGACGTCGAGCTGTCCAACGACAACGGGGTCCGCTCGGCCCGCCAGCTCTCGACCGGCGAGACCCTGACCATCGGCGACATCGAGAAGATGTCGAAGTCCAAGAAGAACGTCGTCGCGCCGCAGGAGATCGTCGAGACCTATGGCGTCGACGCCGGACGCCTGTTCGTCCTGTCCGACAGCCCGCCCGAGCGCGACGTGCAATGGACCCCCGGCGGCGTCGAGGGCGCCAGCCGCTTCGTCCAGCGCGTCTGGGCCGAGATCGAGGGCTACGACCCCGCCTTCGCCGGCGAGGCCGGCGCGAACGCCGCCCTGCTGCGCGAGACCCACAAAGCCATCAAGGCCGTGTCGGAAGGCATCACCGGCTTCCGCTTCAACTCGGCCATCGCCAAGCTCTACGCCTTCGTCGCCACCGTGCGCGATCACCAGACGGCGGGCGGCGACGCCCGGCGCCAGGCCCTGTCCGCCCTGCTGCGTCTGGTCGCTCCATTCACCCCCCACCTGGCCGAGGAAGGCTGGACGCGGCTGGGCGAAGAGGGGATGATCCTCGACGCGCCCTGGCCGGAATACGATCCGGCGCTGGCGGCCGACGACGAGGTCACCCTGCCCATCCAGGTCAACGGCAAGCGCCGCGGCGAGATCCGCGTCGCCCGTGGACTGGAGCCGGCGGCGGTGGAGGCCATCGTCCTGGCCGATCCGGACGTTCAGGCGCGGCTGGAGGGTCTGACCGTGAGAAAGATCGTCGTGGTCAAGGATCGGATCGTCAACGTGGTGGTCGCCTGATGAGAATGCTCGCACCCTGCGGCTTGGCGTTGGCGCTTGTCGCATCACTGGGACTGGCCGGTTGCGGCTTCACGCCCCTATATGGCGACGCCGGCGCCGGGACGTCGCTGTCGCGCATCGCCGTCACCACCCAGGATGACCGCCTGGGCTACCGCGTCCGCGAGCAGCTCGAGGACGCCCTGGGCCGCGACGGGTCGCAGACGCCCCTGTGGCGTCTCCAGACCACCCTTGAACAGTCGCGCCGCCCCATGGGCCGGCGCATCGACGACACCGCCACCCGCTATGAGCTGACTGTGCGCGGGACCTGGACCCTGACCCCGACGACCGGCGGCGACCCCGTCACCGGCGTCGAGACCGTCACCACCACCTACGCCGCGGCCGACCAGCCCTACGCCGCCATCGCCGCCCAGCAGGACGGTGAGGAGCGTGCGGCGGCCGAACTGGCGCGCCTGATCCGGCTGGACCTCCTCAGGACCCTGTCCGCCCCGTGATCCTGTCGAAGCGGCCCGAGGTCGATCGCTTCCTGAAGTCTCCGGACAAGGGCGTTCGCGCCGCCGTCATCCACGGCAAGGACCGCTCGGGCGTGGCCGAACGGGCCGAGATCCTGTGCAAGGCGATCACCCCGGACCTCAACGACCCCTTCAATGTCACCGTCCTGACGGACAGCGATATCGACGGCGACGAGGTCCGGCTGGATGAGGCCCTGACCGCGCTGAGCATGATCGGCGGCCGCCGGCTGGTGCGGGTGCGTCTGTCGGCCGAGAAGGCCTCGATCGACAAGATGTTGGCGGCGGCGCTGAAATCCCACGCCGCCGGCGATTTCAATCCCGACTGCATGCTGGTCATCGAGGCCGGGGCCCTTGGCCGCGACTCCGCCCTGCGCAAGGCCGCCGAGGCCGATAAGGGCGCCGTGGGCATCGCCTGCTACGAGGACGAGACCGGCGACGTGGCCCGGATGACGCGCGAAGCCCTGGCCGCCGACAAGGTCGGCCTGACCCAGGACGCCCTGGACCGTTTCGTCGCCCGCCTGCCCCGCGAACGCGGCCTGATGCGGCAGGAGATCGAGCGGCTGGTGCTCTACATCGGCCCGGGCAGCGGCCGCAGCATCGACACCGCGGAGCTGGAACTGCATCTGGGAGTCGAACCCGACGCCTCGCTGCAGGACGCCGCCCTGCAGGCCTTCGGCGGACGCCCCGGCCCCGCCCAGTCCGGCCTTCGGCGCGCCCTGGCCGAGGGTGAAAGCCCTGTCATGGCGGTGAGACAAGCGTCGATCCACCTCGGAAAGCTCCGCAGGATCAATGTCTTGCAAGCGAACGGGGCGAACGCCAAGGAGGCCGCCAAGGCCGCGGGCGTGTTCTGGAAACAGGAGGCGGAAATGCTCCGCCAGGCCCGCAGCTGGCGTCTGGACGACCTCGACAAGGTCCTGGACAGCGTCAACGCCGCCGACACCGCCACCAAGACCACGGGCTCGCCCGACCAGCTGATCGCCGAACGCCTGCTGCTGGAGATTTCGTCGCGCGCCAGAAGGCTGGGGCTTTAGCCCCGCTTCGACGCCTTGCGGAAGGCCGGCTTGTTCGCCGCCGCGCTTTGACGGGCCATGGTCTTTTCGGCATGCTGGGCGGGTTTGAAACCGCCCGCGGACGGCGCGCCGCCTCCGGCCTTCTTGGCGGCCAGCGCCTTCTTCATCGCTTCAGCGGTCGGATTGGTCGGCTTGTCGGTCATGGCCTCAGTCTGACACGCCGCGCCGCGCCGTCCAAACTCTTGCCCCCTCATCTCGATCAGATGTGAGCGCGACCTCCTCGATCTCGACCAGTCCGGCCCGTTCCAGCCCGGCGCGATACTCCGCAGGCTCCAGACTGGCGTGATACAAGGGCTGATCCATCCATTCTCCCAGGACCACGCCCCGTTCAGGCCCCCCGATGAACATGAGCACGCCGCCGGGCCGCAGGTGTCGGGCGTAGACCGCCGCCATCGCGCCTTGAGCCTCCGCGGTCAGATGAAAGGCGCTGAACCAGGCCAGAACGCCGTCGAACCGGCGGCCCAGGTCCAACCCGCGCATGTCGTCCACCCGCCACTCATGCTCCGGAAAGGCGGCCTGGCAGCGCGCGATCAGACCCGGCGAGGCGTCCACGCCCGTCAGGCGGAAACCGCGTCCGATCAGCCAGTCCGCGATCGGCCGCCCGGAGCCGCACCCCAGATCCAGCACCTCCGCTCCCTCGGGCAGGGCCGCCGCATAGCGTTCCAGATGAGGGCGCTCATCCGCGGTCGGCGGTCCGTCGCGCATCCGGGCCCAGTCGTCGGCGTGCCGGCTGTAGAGGCCGATGATCGCCTCGGCCGCCGCCTCGACCGGATCCGTCATCTCAGCCGCGCATCAGCCGGCGGCACAGGTCGTCCAGCTGTTCCAGCGTGCCGTAGCGGATGGTGATCTCGCCCTTGCCGTCCTTGTCGACCAACTGGACCTTCAGGCCCAGGGCGTCGGCCAGATCCTGCTCCAGCGCGGCCACGTCGGCCGAGCCTTCGCCCTGGGCCCGTACGGCCTTCGCCTTGACGGGCTTGGGACCCTCGGCGGCGCGGCGCGCCAGCGCCTCGGCCTGACGGACGTTCAGTCCGCCGTTGACGATTTCATTGGCCAGCTCGACCGCATTCGGCGACCCCACCAGGGCCCGGGCATGGCCGGCGCTCATCTTGCCGTGCCGCACGTACCACAGCACCTCTTCCGGCAGCTGCAGCAGGCGCAGGGTGTTGGCCACATGGCTGCGGCTCTTGCCGACGATACCGGCGACCGCGTCCTGGGTGCGGCCGAAACGCTCCATCAGCTGGCGATAGGCGTCAGCCTCTTCCAGCGGGTTCAGGTCCGCGCGCTGGACGTTCTCGATGATGGCGACCTCGAACACCTCGACGTCGTCCATCTCGCGCACGACGATCGGCACCTCGGTCAGGCGGGCCAGCTGCGAGGCGCGCCAGCGGCGTTCGCCGGCGATGATCTGCCAGACGCCGTCCTCGCCGGGCTGCGAGCGCACCAGGATCGGCTGCAGCACGCCTTTGTCGCGGATCGAGGCGGCCAGTTCCTCGAGGATGTCCGGTGTGAAGATCTTGCGCGGCTGATCCGGATTGGGTTTCAGGCTCTCGATCGGCGCCAGGCGCACGCCCGCGGGCGTCGCCGACCCGTCGACCGGCACGGCTTCGCCGGCCTGCTCTCCCAGAAGGGCCGACAATCCCCGGCCCAGGCCGCGCTGACGTTCGCTCAAGATACTGATTCCGTTCTTCTAATTATTCAGGCTGCGACTTGCAGGCGACGTTTGCGCTCGCGCGCCACCACCTCCCGCGCCAGCCGCAGATAGGCCTGGCTGCCGGCGCATTTCAGATCGTAGATCAGCGCCGGCTTGCCGAAGGACGGCGCCTCGGCGACCCGCACATTGCGCGGAATGACGGCGTCATAGACCTTTTCGCCGAAGTGGGCGCGCACGTCGTTGGCCACCTGGCCCGACAGCGCGCTGCGGCGGTCGTACATGGTCAGGACCAGGCCCTGGATCTCCAGCGACGGGTTCAGGCTTTGGCGGACCATGTCCACCGTCTTCATCAGCTGCGTCAGCCCCTCCAGAGCGAAGAACTCGCACTGCAGCGGCACCAGCACGGCGTCCGCGGCCGCCATAGCGTTCAGCGTCAGCAGGTTCAGCGACGGCGGGCAATCGATCAAAACATAGTCATACCGGGTCTGACCGTCCCTCCCCTGCCCCGCCAGAGCGTCGCGCAGGCGGAAGGAGCGGCGATCGGCCTGGCTCAACTCGATCTCGACGCCAGACATGTCCGCGTCGGCCGGAATGATGTGCAGCCCCGGCACTGAGGTCTGCACGGCGGAATCGTCCACCGAACGGCCGTCTACGATGACGTCGTAGATGGTCACCCGGCGTGTTTCACGTGGAACACCCAGCCCCGTCGACGCATTGCCCTGCGGGTCCATGTCGACGATCAGCACCTTCTCACCGATCGCGGCCAGGGCCGTACCCAGGTTGATCGCCGTGGTGGTCTTGCCGACGCCGCCCTTCTGGTTGGAAACGGCCAGAACGCGAGTCTTACCAGTTTTTGACACGGCTAATTCCCCGGACGGATACGATACGGCCGCGCGGATCGCTGCGCGAGACGGAGAGGTCGCTCTTGAATTGCCAGACCTTGCGGGCCTCGGCCACCTCAACCTCGGCCTTTTCTCCCTTCAGGAACAGCCCGCGCGCACCGCGTTGTAGATAAGGCTGTGCATAGCCGAGGAGCTTTTCCATCGGGGCCACCGCGCGAGCCGTGACCACTTCGACGGTGACCGCATTCTCCTCGGCCCGGCCGTTGATCACGGTCGCGCGCAGGGACAGGCCGTCGACCACCTCCTGCAGGAAACGGCAGCGTTTGCCGAGACTGTCGATCAGCCAGACGTGGCTCTTCTGCTCAGTCTTCAGCATGATCGCCAGCACCACGCCGGGGAAGCCCGCACCGGCGCCGAGGTCGGCCCACATCCTGGCGCCGGGCGCCAGGTCCAGCAACTGGGCGGAGTCCCGGATATGCCGGCTCCAGATGTCCGGCAGGGTGTCGGGCCCGATCAGGTTCATAACCGCATTGGCCTCGGTCAGCCGATCGATGAACCGCTGCAGATCGCCCATCTGGGCCGGCGTGGCGTTGAACTCCGCCTGGAAGGCGGCCGCATCATAAGTACTCACGCCGTGACTCCGGAAGGCTTCGGCGCCTTCTTCACATGGGACAACAGGGCCGTCAGGGCGCCCGGGGTCATGCCTTCGATCCGGCCCGCCTGCCCGAGGGTGCGCGGCTGGACCATCGACAGCTTCTCGCGGACCTCGTTCGAGAGCCCGCCGATGACGGCGTAATCGAGGTCCACCGGCAGGGCCAGCGCCTCTTCGCGGCGCAGGGCCTCGGCGTCGGCGGCCTGGCGGTCCAGATAGCCAGCGTAGCCCGCATCGATCTCGATCTGCTCGCGGACCTGCCGAGGCCAGTCGCGGATCTCAGGCCGGACGCCCTCAAAGGTCGCCAGCGTCACATCCGGGAACGACAGCAGGTCGCGGATCGAGCGGCGCTGTCCGTCGGCGTTGACCTTGATCCCCAGCTCCCCCGCTTCCTTGGGCGTGAACCGTGTTTCACGTGAAACAGCGGCCGCCTCGGCCAGCGCCGCCGCCTTCCGCTCGAAGGCCTTCGCCCGGGTCGATCCGACGATGCCCGCCTCGACGCCGATCGGCGTCAGCCGCTGATCGGCGTTATCGGCGCGCAGGGTCAGCCGATACTCCGCCCGGCTGGTGAACATGCGGTAGGGCTCGGTCACACCCTTGGTGACCAAGTCGTCGATCATCACGCCGATATAGGCATGGTCCCGGCCCAAGATCACCGGATCGGAACCCGCTGCCGCGCGGGCGGCGTTGAGGCCGGCGATCAGCCCCTGGGCCCCCGCCTCCTCATAGCCGGTCGTGCCGTTGATCTGCCCCGCCAGATAAAGGCCGGGTCGCTTCTTGACCTCCAGCGCCGCAGTCAGCTCGCGCGGATCGACATAGTCGTACTCAATGGCATAGCCGAAGCGGAACACCTCGACCTGCTCCAGCCCGGGAATTGTGCGCAGGAAGGCCAGCTGCGTCGCGTCAGACACCGAGGTCGAGATGCCGTTCGGATAGACGGTCGGATCGTCCAGGCCCTCTGGCTCAAGGAAGATCTGGTGCGAGGTCTTGTCGGCGAACCGGACCACCTTGTCCTCGATGGACGGGCAATAGCGCGGCCCGCGCCCCGACAGGTGGCCGCCATACACGGCGCTCTCCCCCAGGTTCTCGGCGATGATCCGGTGGGTTT
>NZ_JAHFPF010000298.1 GCF_023259385.1 Brevundimonas sp.
GACCCGGGTGCTGGAGGCGCTGACCTACATCACGACCGAGATCCACCGGGCCTTCAAGCCGATGTGGCACGCCGGCACGGCCGCCGATAAGGCCGCGGCCGCCGCCACGATCCAGACGCTGATGGCGCCACTGGAGGCGTCCCTGACGGACGACTTCCTGTTCGGGGCCACGCCGTCGGTGGCGGACTTCTATCTGTTCGTCATGCTGCTCTGGGCCGAGCGGTTCGGGGTGGAGACGCCCGACCGGCTCACCGCGCTGCGTGACCGGCTGCGCGCCCGACCGGCGGTGCGCGCGTCCATGACCGCCGAGGGCTTGCTTTGAAATCCGCGGCGGGTGCGAATGGACGCATGACCGGGGATCAGAGCGCCACCGACCTCTTCGAGGCGAACCGGACCCGTCTGGTCCGCATCGCCTACCGCATGCTCGGCTCCTTCGCAGAGGCCGAGGATGTGGTGCAGGAGGCGTGGATCCGCTGGCAGGGCGTGGACCTGAGCGAGGTGCGCCAGCCGGCGGCCTTTCTGGTCCGCACCGTCACACGCCTGTCCCTCGACGTCATGAAGTCCGCCCGCGCCCGCCGCGAGGCCTATGTCGGCAACTGGCTGCCCGAGCCGGTGTTCGAGCCGGATGAGGAAACCCCGGCCGAGGATGAACTGACCCTGACGCTGATGATGGCGCTGGAGCGGTTGTCGCCGCTCGAGCGCGCGGCCTTCCTGCTGCATGACGTCTTCTCGGCGCCCATGGACGAGATCGCCGCCGCCCTGGGTCGTGACCCCGCGGCCGTGCGCCAGCTCGCCGTCCGCGCCCGGAAACACATTCAGGACGCCCGCCCTCGCTACCCGGTGGCGCCGGAGGAAGGCGAGCGGATCGCCAAGGCCTTCTTCCACGCCACCAACAACGGCGACGTGACGAGCCTGCGCGCGCTGTTGGCCGACAGCGTCATCCTGACCTCCGACGGCGGCGGCAAGGCCAACGCCTGGCTGCACCCCATCGTCGGCATGGACCGTCTCGTGCGCCTGTTCAGCGGCCTGCACCGCAAGCTGACCCTGCCGGCGATCCTGGTGCGCTGGACCCGCATCGACGGCCTGCCCGGCTACATCAGCTACGAACGCGACGGCACGCTGCAGACCACGGCCCTGGAGGTCGAGAACGGCCGGATCGTCGCCGTCTACATCACCCGCAATCCCGACAAGCTGGCCCGGCTGGGCCTGCCGGGATCCAGCACGGAGCTTCACTGAACGCCCGCATCGGCGTAGGCCTGTCCGTTCACGAAAGGTGCGAACATGGCGGGTCTGAAGGACAAGCGCGGCTTCATCGACAAGGACCGGCTGGATTTGTCGGAACGTCAGGCCGTCGAGTACTGGATGAAGCGCTGGGGCGTGACCCGCGACCAGATCACCGCCGCCCACCGCAAGGTCGGCCGGATGACCAAGGACATCGCCGCCGAGCTGGGCAAGAAGCGCTAGAGCGCCTGCCGATACAGGCCGCTGATCATGGCGAACGCCTCGATCTTTTCCGCCTCGCCGCCGAACGCCCGCGTCGGAACGATGAAGGCGTTATGATTTCGACCGGTCACGATGATGCCGCCCTCGGCGTCGGCGACCGAGCCGATCTGGGCCCACGGCATGCGTCCGGTCTGCGGGCCACGCACGTACGACAACCCCTCGGCGTCGAAGGTCAGGGCGCGTTCTTCCGGTCGGTAGCGCAGTTGCGGCCAGACGACCATGAAGAGGATCATCAGCACGCTGGCCGCCACGCCGAGCTGAAGCCCGGACAGGGTCGATCCGCCGACCTGACCGAGCGCGAAGCTCCCGCACAGCAGGACGACGATAGCCAGGTGGAACATCCACAGCTTGCGCAGCCATGTGACCTTGTACCAGGCCCGCAGCTCCTCGCGGGTCAGGGCGTAGCGGACGGTCAGCATCAAATGTGCAGCACCCGCCCATAGGCGTCGAGCTGGGCCTCGTGCATCGCCTCCGACATGGTCGGGTGCGGATAGACGATGCCGAACATGTCTTCTTCCGTCGCTTCCATGGTCATGGCCGTGACGTAGCCCTGGATCATCTCGGTGACCTCGTGGCCGATCATGTGCGCGCCGATCAGGGCGCCGGTCTTCGCGTCGAAGATGGTCTTCACGAAGCCCTCGGTCTCGCCGGCGGCCACGGCCTTGCCGTTCACCTTGAAGGGGAAGCGGCCGACCTTGACCTCGCGCTTGGCCTCGCGAGCGGCCTGTTCGGTGATCCCGACCGAGGCGACCTGCGGCTGGGTGTAGGTGCAGCCGGCGATGGGCGAGTTGACGTTCGGGGTCTTGAAGCCGGCGATGAACTCGGCGGCGTGGATGCCCTCGTGCGAGGCCTTGTGCGCCAGCCACGGGGCGCCGGCGCAGTCGCCGATGGCGAACAGCCCCTTCACGTTGGTCTGGCAGTGGCTGTCGATCTTGATGTGGCCGCGGTCCAGTTCGACGCCCAGCGCTTCCAGGCCGATGCCGTCGGTGTTGGCGGTGATGCCCACGGCCGAGATACAGACCTCGGCCTCCAGCGCCTCGGCCTTGCCGCCGATCTCGACATCGACCTTCACGCCCGCGGCGGTCTTGGACACCTTGGTCACCTTGGCGCCGACGCGGAACTTGATGCCGCGCTTCTCGAAGGCCTTCTGAGCGGCCTTGGAGACCTCCTCATCCTCGACCGGCATGATGCGATCGACCGCTTCCACTACGGTAACTTCCGCGCCCAAAGCCCGGTAGAAGCTGGCGAATTCCAGGCCGATGGCGCCGGAGCCGATGACCACGAAGGTCTTGGGCAGTTTTTTGGGGGCCAGGGCGTCGCGGTAAGCCCAGATCTTGTCGCCGTCGGCCTCCAGGCCGATCTGCGGCAGGGCGCGGGCGCGGGCGCCGACGGCCAGCATGACCGCCTTGGCCTCGACCGAGCGGCTGCCGCCGGCCTTCAGGGCGACGACGACCTTGGGCGCTCCCGCACCCTTCTCCAGCTTCGCCTCGCCCTCGATCACCTCGACCTTGTGCTTCTTCATCAGGAAGGTGACGCCCTTGTTCATCGTGGACGCGACGCCACGCGACCGCTGGATGATGGCGTCGAAGTCGAACGACGCGCCGGTCGCCGACAGGCCGTAGTCCTTCAGATGGCTCAGACTCTCGTACTTCTCGCCCGACTTCAGCAGGGCCTTGGTCGGGATACAGCCCCAGTTCAGGCAGATGCCGCCCAGCGCCTCGCGCTCCACAATGGCGACCTTCTGGCCCAGCTGCGAGGCGCGAATGGCGGCGACATAGCCGCCCGGGCCCGAACCGATGATGACGAGATCGAATTCAGCAGCCATGGTCAGATCAACTTCTCAATGTCGGCCTTGATGGCCCGGGGTTCGACCTGGGGCGCGTAGCGGGCGATCACCCTGCCCTCCCGGTCGGTCAGGAATTTGGTGAAGTTCCACTTCACGTCACGGCTGCCCAGAAAGCCCTTCTTCTGGCTGGTCAGCCAGTCGTAGAGCGGATGCCGTTTCGGGCCGTTGACCTCGATCTTGTCGAACATGGGAAAGTCGACGCCGTAGGTCGTGGAGCAGAAGCTGGCGATCTCGTCCGCCTTGCCCGGCTCCTGCGCCCCGAACTGGTTGCACGGAAAGCCCAGCACCTCGAACGGCTGGTCCGCCAGCTCGCGATGCAGGGTCTCCAGCCCCTCGTACTGGGGCGTGAAGCCACAGCGCGAGGCGACATTGACGATCAGCAGGGCCTTCCCCTCGAACCGGGACAGCGGGACCTCGGTCCCGTCGATGCCGGTGGCGGTGAAGTCATAGACCGAGGTCATGCCCTGCCTTTCGTCTTACGCCAGCATCGTCACGGGATCTTCGATCAGCGGCTTGAACGCCTGCAGGAAGCGGGCGCCGGTCGCGCCGTCGACGACGCGGTGATCGCAGGTCATCGTGACCGTCATCACCGTGGCGACGGCCAGTTGGCCGTTCTTGACGACAGGGCGCTGTTCGCCCGCGCCGACGCTCATGATCGCGCCCTGCGGCC
>NZ_JAHFPF010000001.1 GCF_023259385.1 Brevundimonas sp.
GCTCGGGAGCGCGGGGAACGACCGGCGTGGCACCACGGTTGGAAATTCTACATCTTCCTGGCGATCATCAGCGCTCTGGGCACGCTCAACGCGGCTTTCATCATGTTTGAAAGCCGCGCCATCCTGAGGACCGACATCTCGGAGGTGCGGAGCCGTTACAGCGCCCTCAGGGACGCGGGCCAGGTGCAGCTGACGCCAGTTGGCTACAATGAGAAGCAGGCCCGGGTGGCGGCGCTGCTGGAAAATCTTCACGAGGAGATCGTCAACCCCAACCGCGGAGCGTACTGCGGCGTCGGTCCCGCCGCGCGATCGATCATCGCGGACCTGCGCGCCGAGATACCCGGTTTTCGAGAGCTGAACGGCTCCGGCGCGATCCAGCCGTGCGACGTCGCCCAAGCCGAGCGCGTGTACCAGTCCTACGCTCAAATGGCTCAGAGAATGGTTCGGGGGGACATCGGCCTGATCGGCGCCTCGGGCCCGGTCCGTCTGAACTTCCTCGATGAGCTCCGCGCCAATTACGATGAAATGGACCGCGGCCTGGAGACGGTAGAGGCGGCCGCCATCGGCATTGGAGGGGTCGACAGCATCGACATCCAGCCTCTGTACCGGGCGCGTGACGACTACAACGCCGACCGACAGACCTTCGCCAGCCTGGGCGGACAAACGACCGCCGATACTCCGGAAATCACCAGTCTGCAGATCGATGAGGTGAACTCCTACGCCTCGACCCTGAACCTGTTCCGCAAGCGGCTCCTGCACATCGCGACCTGGGTCTACCTGCTTATCGCGATCGGCCTGGACCTGGCCCTGATCGGGCTGCTGACCGAGCTGAATGTGCGGTTTGGGAGCGCCGCTCGCGCGAAGGCCGTCGTCGTCGATCCGCGCTTCTATACGGACCCGCGCTTCCTGTGGTCGCAACGGTCGATCAAGAGGAACTGAGCGCATGGACGATCTCCCCCTGACCCCGCCGCGGCGGCTCTCGCCCAGCATCAGCATCGCCGAAAACCTCGACCGCACGGATCGCCACCCTGTCTTGATCTTCGGCTCCTCGCAGGCTGGAAAGTCGTCCTTGATCCTGTCTTTGATCCTGGGACTCCAGACGATGCGGGATATCAGCGTCTCGCTGGGGGAGCCGATCCTCGATCCGTCGGACTCGCGGTCGAGGGCTTTTCATCAGCAAGCCAAGGACACCTACGACCGCGCGGCATATGAGTTGGCGACGGGCAAACCCGTGGGCATGACGATTGGGGATCCGTTCTTCATTCCGGTCGATGTGAAGCCACGGAACAGCCGGCTGGATCCGGTGAAGTTCGCGTTCCTGGATGGGCGAGGCGAGGACTATCAGCCGAACGAAGATCGCAACGCTGACCTGTTCAAGGCGCTGCAGCCCGAAATCGTCGACGTGCTGAGCAACTATCCCCATGGCATCTCCGTCATCTATGTGGCGCCGTATTCGATCAGCGACGGCCACGACCGAGACACCCCTGGCAGCAATTTCGGCCTTCTGGGCGCCATGCGGGGATACGAGGAGCTTCGGGAGCGCCGGCGTCAGGACCACCACCTGTTCCTGCTGACGAAGTGGGATCAGTTCGCTTCGCCGATGGATGCGCGTCCGCTTTTCAGTCAGGCGGGCGCGGACGATGTGGATCGGGTCCTGTGCGACCGATACCCGAACGCGTGGGGCACCTTCCAGGGCATGGCTCTGGAAGGCGAGGCGCGCGAACGGCGCGCCTTCATGCAGTACTCATCGGGATACTTCAAAGACGGCCAGTATCGTGAGCCGCCTCACGCGTTCAAGGCGACCTTCCAACGCTACCCGCGCACCATCATGAACTGGCTCTACGGCAATGCGGCCCAGGCGCGGAGGGCGGTCTCCGAGACGGACGGGCTGCGGCGGTCCTTGTTCCCTGATGTGACGGTGGCCAACGGCCCGCCCCGCCGCTCCCTGATCGACGCGCTGAACGCCGTGCTCACCGCGCGCTGATGAAAAGCGTCCCATCGCCCTGGCTGGATGTGGTGGTCATTGGATCTCCGCACGAGATGGTCGGGATCGGCGCGCGGCTTGCGGAGCTGAGATCCGCCGATCCGCCGACAGGACCCATCGGGCGAGAGATATCCAACCGCCTCGATAAATGGTGCGTGCTGCCCAGCGGAGCCGTGCCGCGGACGCAGCAGGATGTCGTCTTCAAGCTTTCACGCTACGCTCTCGAAGGCCGGACGATCACCTGGCTCGGCTTTTATATCGGGGCCAGGCTGCCGCGTAACTCAAGGGCCAACACCTATGTCGGTGTGGGAATCCTGACGTGCAATTGCAGTGCGCCGATGGCCGAGACGCTGCAGTATCTGCGGCAACTTACCCACGCCATGTTCGAGAACGGCGAGGTCCAATACACGGCGGCTGAGTTCGCGGCAGTCGTGCGGGATCGCATGCGACCGCTATTCGATCCCCAAGTTCCACGTCATGGCGGGCTGACTGAGGGCAGTTTCGAACGGCTCTACATCGACATGAACGGGCTGAGCGAGTCCGAGCTAACACGACGTCTGCCAACGGTTCTGGAAGCGGCCGAGGTCCAATCGGCGTACTCGATTGCTTCGGAAGTCCTTGTCGGTACGACTTCGGCGCTCAGGCAGTCGGTGACGGCTTCCGGATCTCACCGCATCATGGATCCCAATAGCAACGCAACCGAGCCGGCCATACCCGCCGTTGCGCCTGTTCAGCGGGGCGCCGCGGGTTCCAGAACCAGAGGCCATTCTTACGCGCAAGGCGACGCCTCCCAAGCCGGTTCCTTCCCGGATAATGCCGGGGATGGCTGGACCACCCGCCGTCTCGACGATCATGAGCGCCGCCTAAGTCGTCTTGAGAACGGGGCGCCCAAACCCGGGCCGTTTTCAGAACCGAATGAGCCGAAGCGCGGTGAGTGGCTCCTAGGTACGGCGATCGCGGCCATCGTCGCGGCCGGTGTCCTCGGCGTCCTTTGGATATTTTTCGCCGAACGTCTCTTCGCCCCGGAGCCGGAGCCTGCTCCGGACGAGGTCTTCCAGCATAGCACGGCTGTACAAGACGCCCGATGTCTTTGGGCGGACACCACCGATCGAACGGGGACGGGTCTAGACAAGATGCGGGAAGAGCTTGAGTGCCTGGAGCAAGAGATCGACTCGCATCGGCGACGCGCCGGAGATCTGAGGGACGCACTCGGGATCGAATGAGGCCTGACGTGTTTGGCGGAGTTCATTCCGCCTGACGAAGGCGCCCCGATCCCATTCCTTTCCGTCTTCGGCTTGGACCTGCTCCGATATGGGCTGGCGAATGTCCGCCGCGTCATAAGGCCGACCTGCACTCGTCCGAACGCGCCTCTACCGCTGCCCGAACAGCTTCTCCAGCAGCCATGGCGCCGAAGACCTCAGCCATGCGCTCCTTGAGGCTGAGAGCGGCGCCGAGGGGATAGTCCAGAGGATCCCGGTGTCACCCCCCCCACCCGGCGGACGAGGTCACGGCGTGCGGGCGGGTCATGCGGGCGATGTAGCGGGCGGGGGAGAGGCCGAGGGCGGCCTTGAACATGGCGATGAAGGCGCTGACCGAGCCGTAGCCGAGGTCCAGGGCGACGGCCTGGACGGAGGCGCCGGCGGACAGCTTCTGCAGGGCCGTGACGATGTGGAACTGCTGGCGCCAGCGGCCGAAGCTCAGCGCCGTCTCGCGCACCACCAGCCGGGCCAGGGCGCGTTCGCTCATCGCCACGCGGGCGGCCCAGGCGGCGACCGAGGCGCGGTCGTCCGGGCTCTGCATCAGGGTGTCGGCGATCAGGCGCAGGGTGGGGTCGTCGGTGATCGGCAGGTGGAAGCCGGTCGTGTCGATGCGGCGAAGCTCCTCCAGGACGACCTGGGTGAAGCGGTCCGTCTGACCGTCGGCGGGCCGGCCGGGCGGGGCGGTCGCCGCCAGGTGCCGGATCAGTTCGATCACCATCGGGGACAGGGGCAGGGTGCAGCACCGCTCCGGCAGGTCCGGCACGGCGGGATCGACG
>NZ_JAHFPF010000299.1 GCF_023259385.1 Brevundimonas sp.
ACCCGGGATCGAGAAGACGGTGCGGTTTTGCGACCCGGGCGAGACGATCGCCCAGGTATCGGCGGGCATTGTGAACGCCCTGGATCTGGAGGTCCTTGGCGTAGGGGTTGTCGATCTGCGCGTCCCGGGCCGCGATCACCCGCCGCACCCCCTCGACGTCCAGCAGGGGCGTCGGGGTCAGAGCATTCATCCCGGCGACGAGGTCGCCGAGTGCGTCGGCGACCACGAAGTCGGCGCCGTGCGCCTTGAACGCCTCGACCTCCGGCGACGCGCCCTTGCCCAACCGGGTTCTGAGCACTCTCAGCCAGTCTCCAGAGGTGATGTCGCCATTCTGCTCCGATCCGGAAAGCGCGAACTCCTTTTCGATGATCGCCTGGGTCAGAACGAACCAGGAGTGATCGTGCGCCGCCAGGTCGGGCGTGGTGCGCAGGTGGCGAAGAGTCGAAAGCGTGTCATAGCCCGGCAGGGCCGGGAACGGCAGGCGGCGCCCAAGGGCGTCGAGCCAGAGGGACGACGGGCCGGGCAGGATGCGGATGCCGTGCCCTGGCCAGATCGGGTCCCAATTCCGCAGACCCTCGACATAGTGCCACATCCGGTCACGGTTCACGACGCGGG
Source organism: Brevundimonas sp. (assembly GCF_023259385.1). Lineage (GTDB taxonomy): Bacteria > Pseudomonadota > Alphaproteobacteria > Caulobacterales > Caulobacteraceae > Brevundimonas. The sequence continues at coordinate 616 of NZ_JAHFPF010000299.1, forward strand.
CCCCGGCCGCCTCGGCGATGTCCAGCCCCCGTCCATCGACATAGGCGGGCACGCCCCTGACCATCTCGCGGGGCGGACTTCCCAGGCGCGCGGGCCACAGACGCCGCACCTTGTCATGATCCCCGCCGATCCCGCCCGTCGCGATCAGCACCGACGGAGCCCGCAGGGTGAAGGACCCCACCGCATCCCGATTGGAGGCCCGGCCGCGCCCCGCCGCGTCCGGCGCCAGTCGAACGCCTGACACCCCTGTGACCCGCCCCGCTTCAACGATCAGGTCGTCGACGCGACAGCGCGGGTGATACGCCAGCCTGCCGCGTGTCTCGGCATCGCGCACGCGAGCCGCGAACGGGCCGCTCAAGCCCGTCCCGGTGCCCCATGCGACATGGAACCGGGGGACCGAGTTGCCGTGACCATCGGCGCGACCGTCCCCCCGCTCGGCCCAGCCGACCATAGGCGTCAGTCGTATCCCGTGACGCCGTAACCAGGCGCGTTTCTCGCCGGCCGCAAATTCGACATAGGCCTTTCCCCACCGCACCGCCCACTCATCCTCGGCAAGCGCGCCGTCCAGCCGATCCCAGCCCGCGCTGCCCCGCCAATCCGACCAGGCGAGATCAAAGCCGTCGCGGACGCCCAGGCGACGCTGCTCGGGGCTGTCGACCAGGAACAGGCCGCCGAATGACCAGTGGGCCTGCCCGCCCAGGTTTGCGGCGTTCTCTTGATCCACCAGCGCCACTCTGCGGCCGGCCTGAACCAGCTCGTTGGCGGCGACCAGGCCCGCCAGTCCGGCGCCGACGATCACGGCATCACAGTCCATCCTGTTTCCCCTTTTTCGCGACGCGCGCGGGCGAAGATCGACATCCGAACTCCCCCATTCCGGATGACCGTCAACCAACACTGCTGTCAATATGTATTGACATGACGGTGAGTAGTGCGAAGTTGCCGACAACCGCCGGTGGCCCCGCCCCGTCGAGCGGAAACATCAGGCGGGAGGAAACGCACATCACGCGCCGCCGACAGACCGGCGCGCTTCGGGAGGATTTCATGGCTTCAGCGGTCAGCATTCGCGCGCGCCTCGCGCTCTCGGTATCGGCGACAGCCTTCCTGATGACCGGCGCGCCCGCGCTGGCGCAGACAACCCCACCTCAGCCGGATTCTGCTCCCGTCGTCGTGGACGACATCATCGTCACCGCCCAGAAACGCGAACAATCCGTGCAGGACGTCCCCATCGCCGTCACCGCCTTGTCGGCCGAGGCCCTGCAGTCGCGTCAGATCGATGGGGGTTCGGAACTGCTGCGCGCCGTGCCGAACGTCACCTTCTCCAAGTCCAACTTCAGCATGTACAACTTCTCGATCCGCGGGATCGGGACCAAGGCCGTCTCGGCCTCCAGCGATCCGGCGGTGGCCGTCAGCTTCAACAACACGCCCCTTATCCGCAACCGCCTGTTCGAGCAGGAATATCTGGACGTCGCCCGGGTCGAGGTGCTGCGCGGGCCGCAGGGCACCCTGTACGGCCGCAACGCCACCGGCGGCGTCGTCAACATGTTCCCCGAACTGCCCAAGTTCCGATCCGAAGGCTTCGCCGCGGGCGAACTGGGCAACTATGACAGCCGGCGCGGCCAGGCCATGCTCAACGTCCCCTTCGGCGACACATTCGCCGTGCGCGGCGCCTTCGGCTTCACCCAGCGCGACGGCTTCGACTACAACAGCTTCAACGACACCCATGTGAACGACCGCGACCTGTTCACCACTCGTCTGTCGGCCCGCTGGGAACCGACAGCGCGGTTCCGCGCCAATGCGATCTGGGAGCATTTCGAGGAAGACGACAATCGCTCGCGCACCGGCAAACAGCTGTGCACCACCGATCCGGGTCCGACCCAGGTCGGTTCGGCGTCCATCACCACGGCCTACACCCAGGACCAGCTGAGCCAGGGCTGCCTGCCCGGTTCGCTCTATGCCGACGCCGCCTATGGCGCGCCAAACGGCGGGTCCTTCGGGCCGGTTCGCCTGCTCGGCACGGCGCCGAACCTCGGCTTTGGTCCCAATTTTGAATCGATCAACCTGATCCCCCTCGGTTTCGACCCCTATGAAGGCGTGGTCCAGTCCCGCGATCTGAGAGAGATCGCCACCAGCTATGATCCGGTGTTCCGCGCCGAAAACGATGTGGTGCAGGTCAATCTGGAATTCGATCTCAGCGACACCCTGACACTCTATTCCCAGACCGCCTACGCCAAGGACGACTATTATGCGTCCCAGGACTATGCCCGCTACGTCTCCAACCCCGCCTTTGTGGACAGCAACAGTGTCTTAGACATCTTCGGCGATCCCGCGCCGTCGACCGCGACGCCGGGCGGGGTCTACACCGACCCTCAACTGGGTCCGTCAGACCGCATCCTGGCGGTGGACATCAGCCAATCGGACAATCGGCAATGGTATCAGGAGTTCCGGCTTCAGTCGAAGGGCGAAGGTCGATTCAACTTCAGCCTCGGCGCCAACTATCTCGATTTCAAATCTCAGGACGATTATTACGTCTTAAACAACACTTTCTCGCTGATCGCCGAATATTTCTACAACTTCGATTACCTACCGAACGGCGGAATCGGGACGCGGCCGTGCGACGACACCCAGCCGTTCGAATGCGTCTATGTCGATCCCAATCCGCTCAGCGAGATTAATGGAGAGGGGCACAACTACTTCCGCAGCAAGAACGTCATTCACACCCGGTCCTGGGCCGTCTTCGGTGAAGGATATTGGGATCTGACGCCTGAGCTGAGGCTGACCACCGGCCTGCGCTATACCGAGGATCGCAAGGACACGACCCCCTATCCCAGCCAACTGCTGCTGGGCGCCAATCTGAATGGCGATCCGGGCCTGGCCACGGGCGGCTATGTGCGCAGCGGCTATTACGCCCTGCCCGACGTCGAACAGAAATGGGAGGCGGTCACCGGTCGGATCGTGCTGGACTGGACGCCGGACCTGTCCTTTACCAACGACACCCTGGTCTATGCGTCGCTGTCGCGCGGCTACAAGGGCGGGGGCACCAATCCGCCCCGCCTGGACCTGAACCCGACCGTGGTCCAGTACCAGCCGCTGGCCGGCACCTTTGAGCCAGAATACGTCAACGCGTTCGAGATCGGGACCAAGAACTCGCTTCTGGACGGCATGCTCCGACTGAACGCCACCGCCTTCTACTACGACTACAAGGACTACCAGGTCTCCCAGATCGTCGATCGCATCTCGCTGAACGAAAACTTCGACGCCAAGATCTGGGGGCTTGAACTCGAGACCGTCTACAAGCCCACGCCCAACTTCCAGATCGACGCCAATTTCGGGTATCTGAAAACCCGCGTTGCAGATGGCGAGGGTTCGATCGACGTGATGAATCGGACGCA
>NZ_JAHFPF010000050.1 GCF_023259385.1 Brevundimonas sp.
CCATCGTCGCGGGAGGGGTCGTCGATGAGATCGTCTACTTCTGCGAGGCGGATTTTCCGATCGGCCGGCGCCGCAGATTGCAGAAGTGGGCGAGAGACGAGCACAACATCGAGCTCAGGATTTTCGATGGCCAGGCGATCGCCGAATGGCTGGCAGATCGCGACCTGTTCTGGATCGCCCAGCAGTACCTTTCGCTGCCGGCCGAGATCGGCCCCGCAGGTCCTGCGAGTGGCGACGGGTACGATGATCGTCTTGCCCGTTGGCGAGACCGCGAACCGCTGGTGATAAGCCAGGCCGACTTCACGGACATAAAACGCGGTGTGCGGCGAGCGACCTTCGACATCGAAGCACGTCACGACCTCCGCTTCTGGATTTCGAAGATGGAGGTCTTCGCGGCGCACGAGGCGACACCGCGTGGTCTCGCCCGGAACGCGGCCTATGAGATCGCGGTCGCGTCCCTTCGAGGGTTCGGAGATCTGAACCCCCAGGCGCACAGGCTCCGCGACTACTACTCCGACGTCGGGGAATGGACCGGTCAGGCTGACCTGCAGAACGCAGCCACCCTGCTCGTCTATGCGCACGGCGGCTTGCTCCACTCGACCTATCACGGCTCATTGGAAGAGCTCGTTGAGTGGAGAAACACCCTTCTCGACGTGATCGATCGCGAGATCGAGACCGCGCCCGGCCCGGTGCGTCGCACCGGGCTACTTCGCGTGCGCGGGCACATCAGCGGACTCCCGAGCGCTCCGGACACGCCAAGCGATCCAAACGCGTCTCGTTTGGACTGGGGACGAATGCTCGATGAAGCCGAGTCTACGCCACTCTTCCCGATCGAAGACTTCTCGGATTTCCTGACCAAGGTGATCGCGATCGCGGGCGAGGATGCGGAGCTGCTCGCCTTGGCGGAACGCGCCGACGAACTGATCGCTGAACGGGCCGGCGGCGCCGTGGCAGGTGAAAAGGCGTTCAGACGGGCGCTCGCGCTCCTGGACAATGATCATCCACTGACGGCGATCCGCGAGCTCCACAAGGCCAAGGCGAAGTGGTTTTCTGGAGACCGCATTGAGGGTGCCGTCCGCGTCATGCTCCTGCTCGCGGACTGCTACCGGGATCTGGGGCTGACCTATGCAGCCAAGAACTACGCGCTCGCGGCGGCCTTCATTGCCGAGTACCACCCCGAGGACGCGCTCGACCCGCTTCTGCCCACCGCGCGCTTGTCCGTGGCGGACTTCGAGGACAACTCAGGCTGCGCGGTTGGTTTCATTCAGGCGATGGCGGCGATGCTGCACGCTCATGTCCAGCATGAAGCGGACCCTCTCGACCTTCAGAAGCACTCGGACCTCAACGTCAACATCGGGCAACTGACGACGTGGCGTGGGGCTCTTCTCAGGCTCGCCCCCGAGGCGCTGCCGACCTTTGACAGACTGTACGCCGACTGGCCGCCTGTACTCTGGGATCCGATCCGGTCCGCTTCTGAATCGGCGGACGGCTTCTGGATGCAGGATAGCCCGGATGAACTGTGGGATCGTCTCCAGGAGGCTTTCCTTGATCGTCCGTTCAGTGATTTTGGCCCGAAGCGAACCGTTCGCTGGCGCGCGATGGATATCGATTGGACGTGCGTGTTCGAGAACCGCTACGCCGTCGTGCCCGAGGCCGAACAGGTTATAGCCAGCCTCCAGCTTTTCGCCGTCATCCTGCTCCGGGTCGATCTGGTGACCCTTCCGGGTGAAGTGCATATCGATGTCCGGGTGGATCCGACACGCGCGGAGCCTGCGTTCGAGGAAGTCGAACCCAGCACGCCGACCACAATACGCACCTTCAGCCTCACCCTTCCGTCTGGAGGCCCGCCAGACCCATGGCCGATGATTCAAGGGGTCCTCGCTCCGATCCTCGGAGCCCTGTCGCTGTTGCCGCCGAAGGAAGCGGCCGAAGCACTGAGCGACCAGATGGAAGCGCTCGCCGGCGAGCTCTTCACCGCTCGCCCTTACCCGGAACTCTACCGAGACCTGATCTCTGAGGAGGCGTTCGGCGAGGCGATCCGCCAGGCGTTGCCGACCATCGAGCCCGAACGCGACTTTGAGCTTAGAAAGATCGAGGCGCTGTCGGGGCCGACGGGGCCCGGGCCAGGATACGATGCGGATGAAGCCGCACTGTCGATTGAGCAGCGATACGATCGCTCGTTCGCCTATCTCCGCCACACCCTCCCAGTAATTCTAGCGGATCCGGATGTGCGCGCCCGCCTCGCGGCGATGCGCGACGAGGGACTCAAGGACTGGGAAATCCTGAGCATCCTGGCGAATATCGCCTTGAACGCCCGATTTTCGTTCGATGTGGCGGGAAGACCGTCGCGCGAGGTGATGGAGAAGGCGAAAGCCGAATTGAACAGGCCTGAAGAACCGGATGAAGCGCTGTCCGCCGAGGCCTTTTCGGACGAGGCCATCAGAGTGAACAGGCTGATGTTCATCGGCGCCCACGTCGGTTCGTGGGGCTTGCAGGGCGGACGAATGAGAGATCCGGACGCGCTGGAAGCGCTGTTGATCCGGCGTTATGGCCTGCGGCGAGACGACGTCGATCACGAGCCCCTGTTCTGATGCCCGATCGCCGCTGCGACAGGGATGCGATGTTTTCGACCTTGCTTCGAGGCCGGGCATTTCCGAGACTCACCCCATGAAACGCCCTCTCCGCAAACTGTCGCCGACCAAGCAGCGCGAGCTGGAACGGTACGTCGACATCATCGAGGAGGGGTTCGCCAAGGCAATCTCGACGCGACGGGCCGACCGACTAAAGAACGGTCGCATCCTGAAGATCATCCTCTACGGGAGCTACGCACGAGGCGACTGGGTCCACGATCCGATCAGCCGTTACTTCTCGGATTTCGATCTGCTGGTCATCGTCGATCACGAGGATCTCACGGACATCGAGTTCTGGGAGAAGGTCAATGAGGAGCTGATGGAGCAGTGGACGCTCGGCGCCATGCGCACCTCCACCGAGCTCATCGTTCACAGCCTCGACGACGTGAACTTCAAGCTGGAGCACGGCCGTCCGTTCTTCATCGACATCGTCCGCGAGGGCGTTGTCCTTAAGGATACACCCGGCGTGAAGCTGTCGGACCCGCAGCCGCTGCCCCCTGCTACCGCTTTGGAAGAGGCGTCAGAGTACTCCGAAGAATGGAGAGAGAGCTTCGCCGACTTCAAGCTAGCCGCCGAAACGCTAATCAAGAATGCCCGGTTGAAGCGCGCAGCGTTCAATCTGCATCAAGCGACCGAGTCCCTGTATCAGGGCCTTCTTCTGGTTCTGACGCTCTATGCACCTCGCAGCCACAACCTCGTCCATCTCCGGAAGATCACCGAGCCGCTGGAACCCCGCCTGCGCGAGGTCTGGCCGCAGGAGACCAAGTTCCAGAAGCGCTGCTTCGAACTTTTGCGCGCGGCCTATGTGAAGGCTCGCTACTCCCGCCACTACCGCATCACGGAGGAGGAGCTCGCCTATCTCGGAGAGCGCATCGAGCTGCTCCGCCAGATTGTGGCCGAAGCCTCCGATCGCCGGCTCGCCGAACTCCGAGCTGAAGGACAGAGCTAGCAGCGGATCGCTTCGGCAATGCCCCAGGTCATTCGCGTGGCTCGGTGTCCCGACCAAGTTAAGGCAGGCGGTTCGCCCGGTTTCGAATGTTCTCCAGCTCGCCGATGGACCGAGTTGCGTGACCTAGAAGACCGACGCGCTGGTCGGAGGCGCTTCTGACAGGCATCCCACAGGTCACGAGATCGTAGAGCGCGCACGCGCAGGCGAAGCCCTCCACCGTCGGACTCGCTTTCGGCATGACGTCCGCAGCGGGCGAAAGGCCATGGGCCGCGATCTGACGCAGCTCCATGATGGCAGCGATGAGCGTCTTCGCCTGAGCCTTGTTGATGAAAGGCTCCAGACTTGCGAACATGAGCTTCAGACGCTGCCCAAGGCTCTGGTTCTGCAGACTGCCGATGACACCCCGTAGCCGAGCGTCCTCGATGTCGATCCCGTTTGCCTTGGCGACGGTAATCGCACCGTCGGCGATGATACGGGATTGTTCGGACGAGAGCGCCGGTTGACCTCTCAGTTCCGCCAGACTCTCGACGCCGGCGCAGAGCGCGACGACGTCATCGAGCGAACTGCCTCGGCGCAGGTTTCTGGCTACACTCTGAACCGCCCCGCGCAGTCGGTGACGGTCGCCTTCTCGTTCGGTCCACGTCTTCATGACGGTGGCGAGGGCGTTTCGTTCGCTCCAGCGATTCAGAGGGATGTTTCCAAGCCAGAACTGGAACGGCCCATTCTCATCCGCCGATCGACTGTCGTGGTTTGGAAGGTAAAAGTCAGCGTCCCGCATTGCGCGACCGCGTCCCGACCGGGCCGTAAGCGACGTCCAGGGGATCGGCCGCAGCGCAAGGTTCTCGAAATAGCGTTTCCACTGCCACGCGAGATCCATCGCCTCTTCGATGCCGAGCGGTTCAGCGAAGTGGATCGTCGCGATTGGATCGGTTTGAAAGTCGATTTTCTTCCACCCGAGCCCGGATTGCTTCGAGCCAACAAATACCTCGTACCTATGACCATCAACCTTGAAGCTCAGCACTCTCGGGAACTGATGGACGACAAAAACCTCCTGCGGTTTGAACAGGTCGTATGAGCGGTCCTTCTTGTCGCGAAGGCCTTTGAGCGCAGCAACGATATGCTTGGCCGGCCGGAAAAGGTGGTGGGATTCCACGTGCTGGTAGTGGAAGAAGGCCCCTAGATTTCTCATCGTGAAAGCGATCGACGGAACCTTGTATCCGGGCAGCAGAGCGTCGGAGCCGAGAATGACCGCGTTAGGATAGACATGCTCCTCATACATCCGGCCATGCTGGCCGGTGTACTGGGTCGAGCTGGTAAGAAGAGCATTGTGGAGCAGGATGGGTCGACCATCCGGCCCCTTGAGCCGAAGCCGGAACCAACCGTCTTCGTTGGTGGATCCCATCAACGTTCCGTCCGAAAGTAGAACCGCCTGCGACTTCTCCCCATCCAGTATCAAGGTCCCGCTGCCGACATGGCTCGGGTCATCGGTCACGACGGGCGAACTGCCGCGCTTCTTCTCGATCTCGTCGAACCACATCATCGGGGGACTATGCGGAGCGGCGGTCCGGAGCGCCAGTCACCCTTGCAGGTCATTCCTCGCGAACGCTCTCCGCACAAGCCGCTGGACCGGAACACGGGTCCACAGCGCTGGCCCCGCCTCTCCCAAGCTAGACCAGGCTCTTACTCAACGGCAGCAGCATCCACGTGCTGTTGCAACGCGGTCCTGATGTAGATGGTGCTGTAGACCGCGAACCGGTCTATCCGGGCGTTTGTGACCATCCCTGCTAGCCCCAACCAAGCCTGGTTGTTGTTATCCTGCCAAACGAAAAAGACTGGGGCGCCGCTCAGCCCATCGGGGTTGGATAGGGTGGTTGGTGCCTTGGGGTCGGGCTCAAGAATAATCCGGTTATCAGGGTCGAAGGGGTGCGTCGCAGCAGCGGGCTGAAGGTGCACCTTCACCCACTGGAACCGCATAGACATGGGGGGATCGCCGGTATCCTCATCCCATTCGCCAATCTCAACAGCCGTTAGCTCGCTGGGAAAGCCGATAGCGAAGATACCCTTGATCGCATCCGAGGGGACTGTCTCGAGGGTATGCGACAAGTCCAGCTTCAAGAACCGGTCTGTCAGATCACGCCCGTTCCGGACATCCTCATACTCACAGATTTGCAGGTCCTCGAGGTTCTTTGCCGCGTAGGATTCAGCCGACACACGGGTGACCGCGACCGGCGTCAAACCGACCTTCCTCCCGTCGCGGTCGTCGATACCTATTGTGAAGTCCTTCGCTTCCAGAGTGTGGACGCCCTTGCCTAGCTGATGATGCGTCAGGACGGCGAAGTTGCGCCCCTGGAAGCGCAGCAAGATTGCCGAGCCCCGTGTCGTCAGGTCGAACGTCGGCTCGCCCTCATTGTGGAAGAAGGCGGGAGCACAGAAGCGGCGAACGGCGGTCGGAAGGTTGTTGTACCCGATCCAAAGGCCATTGATGGAGACAGAGAGGAGCGCTCGGGCACGGATGAACTTGTCGATCAAGCCGTCCATAAACGATCACTCGCGGCCGGCCTGAGAAGCGGCTGATGTGAAGTCGATGCGATCGACTACCACTTCGAGGAATGGCTGCACGAAAAGCAGCACGGCCCACTGGTGCTGCCCTCTCATGCCTCCGATCTCGATCTCACCGGTCATGTACCAGACCCTTTTGTAGCTACCGTCGGCAACCTGTCGATCCGAGTGATCGTAGACAGGGCGAAAATCAACGGCATGGATGATCTTGTTGCAGGCTTCGCGGAGGCTCAGTGGGGTTCCGTCCAGGTCCCCTATGTAGTTCTCGCCGTTCGTGGCGGCGGCATGAGCCCGGTAAGCCTCCGGGTCGAGATCGGTCATGACGTCGTCGAAGGTTCGTACGAAAACGGCGATCTGAAGCAGCAGCTCTGAGAGGCGCGGCTCGGCCAACGCGTGGTGCAAGCGGAAGAGGCTGGTTGGCTCAGGATCCTCCTCGTCCGCCATCTCGTACTCGCCACCCAACGCCTGGCTCGCGGTGACGATGTTGAATGCCTCGAAGCACGTCATTCGCGCCTCAGCCACATTGAGGTAGTGCGGCTTGGTCTCAGCCTTGTGGTACGGATTCTCGATTACATCGACGATGATGTCGGTCATGGCGGCCTTCGGTTGCAGAATTCCCTCGACATCCGTGGGTGCCAGGTCGGAGTGGGCATCAGGCTGTCCGTTCTCTGACAGGTCAATCCACCCCCCCTATTCTCATGTCTCCTATCGACCACGAGCTTCGACTCAGCGCATTATACCCGTCGGGTTAGGCGCCTGTGACCTGTCGCCGGGTCAAACGTCTCGTGGCTTGCAATCCCTTCCTCGGCCCCACGTTTTCCTCGTGTGCCGCAGCGTAATCGGCGACCTGCGCACCCACAGAGGCAAACGCCATGGTCGAACTCGACATCACTCTGAACCCTGTCACCCTTGAGCGCCTCAAGGCCGGACTTCGACAGACCGCTCCCGGAATCAAATCCTCCCACCGCGTCGAAGCGCTGGCGCGTGGACTGGGCTTCCACTCCAACGCCGAATTGCGCGCTCGCATAGACGCGGGCGGTTCTCGACGGATCGATCCTGAGTCTTTCGGCCGCTACCTGACCGAACGCGGCTTCGATGCGCCGGCGTCGATGCTGCTGCGCGCCGCAGCCCATGCGATCACGCTCACGGCGATGGATCGCGACGATCGTCTCCATAAATGGGGATGGGGTTTCGGGCGGCCCGAACGCCGCAGCGATGGTCGCTGGGAGACGCCCTACGAGCACTATGACCGGGTCCAGGCGTATCGGGAGGAGCTGAAAGACATCGCCGTCGCCGACCATGTGCTGCGCGCGCTCGCCATGCTGGCGTCGGTGCCCGCGACGAAGACCATCCGCCCCGACACCGACAGCTATCGCCTGAAGCACATCGCGGAGAACTTCGCCTGCACCTTCCCCGACGGTGCGCCTCTGGGCCCGGACTATGTCGCAAACGGTCCCCTGATCGTCGCGGCCGTCCACCTTGGCTTCCGATACCGGACGGCGCACGACCTGGACGGAAACGAGTGGCCGAACGTCACCTTCAACATGTCGCAGTCACACCTGCTTGAGCTGGACATCGACTGTCGGCCCAACGGCGCACGGGCGCAGGACCGGCGCCGCAAACAGGAGGCGCGGAAGTACGGTTCGTTGTGGCCGCAGGCCAGAGCGGCCTAGCTCTCGCGACGGCGCCCTGACGCTGGTGGGACGGTTTCTCGCGCGGGTTCTAGGGATCGGGTTCAGGCGCGTCGTCCAACGCCTTCCACATCGCCTTGACCGTGTCGGACTGGCCCGTGGTCGTATCCTCGCGGGCCTGTTCGACGGCGTCGCGCTCGTCGTCGCTCAGCGCGCGCCTCAGCCGTCGTTCCTGATGCGCGATGAATTTGCTGGGCTTCATGCGCGGGTTATACCTCGTCCGAGGGAGACGTGGGCGACCCGACCCGGAGCCGTTCGGTTCGGAAAAGGTCGCCCGAGTTCCGGTCCATCGGTCCGTCCCCCCGACACTGGTCATACAGCGTTACGCCGAAGCGCGACACCGGGCATCGGCGCCTTGCCCGGAGACAAAAAGCCGCGCGCCCCAAAGGGCGCGCGGCGAGTTTTCGGCCCTGACGCCGTCTATTCGGCGGCGAACCGATAGGCGTCGTCATCGGCGGCGGGCGGCTCGGTCGCCTCGCCTTGCGGCTCCGGTGTCTCCGGTTCCGCCGCATTCGAGACGGTGCGCAGTACGGACGGAAGCCAGCCCTTGCCCTCGACCAGCCGCTCGGCGGCCTCGGCCATATCGCCCTTCTTGAACCCGGCGATACGCCCGGCTTCCTCGGGCGTGGTCGCCTCGGTCACCGCTTCCAGAACCCGCGCCTTGGACACGCGGGAGAAATAGCTGGCGGCGGTGGCCGTCCACGTCCTGGTCATGTCCAGACCGGTGGCGGTCGCCAGCGTCTCGGCATGGGCCAAGGCGTCCGGCTTGCGGTCGTGGGGGTCACGCACAGCGTAGAGACCGACGCCCGCGCAACAGGCCATCAGGTCCAGAAGGTCCGACGGCGGCAGGGTCATCAGCACGGCCCAGAGGTCTCGCGCCTCTTCCGGCAGACGGGCGCCCCACGCCTCCAGCCGGTCGGCCACGCGCCGCCCGGCCGGGCTGTCGCTGACGCCGGGCGCCAGCCGCTCCAGACCGGTCACGCTCAGACGCACTTGCAGGGGCGTCCACGTCCCCCACGCCGGGTAGAAGACCTGCAAGGCCAGCGCATGGACCACCACCGTCAGGGCGATGTTTTCATCGGCCTGAACCGCATCGCGCAGCCCCATGGTCCGATGGGCGGTGAGGTCGATCACAAGCCGTTCGGACAGGGGCGCCGGTCCCTCGTCGGCCTCGGCGTCCGGCGCGGGCGGCGCCGTTTCGCCGTCCTGCGTCTCCGGCTCAGACCAGCTTTCCGGGGCGTCCGGATCGGGCGCGCGGTCGCTGACCGCATCTTCGGCCCTGACCAGACCCCGCTCGAACCGGGCCAGCCCGTCATGTCCCAACAGGACCATGACCCCGGCCCGCGCCTTGACCTCGGCGGGATAGTCGAAGTCCGGACCGAAGGCTTGCAGGGCCTTATCGATCTCTTCCAGTCGGGCGTCGGCTTCGGGCGTCAGCCCTTCCGGCCCGGCCTCGGAGACGAGGGCGTCGTATTCCTCGGACAGGGCGGCGATCTGCGCCGCATCGTCCTCGGACCGGACGACCTCGACCGGATAGACCCGGCCCAGGGCGTTGACGGCGACGTAGTCGGACGCGGCCTCGGCCCATTTCCAGTCCTCGCGCTGGCGCGCCTCGTCGGCCAGAGCGGTGAGCTTGTCGCCCACCATCCGGTCCAGCAGGGCCGGGTCTTCCAGCCAGCCGCCGCCGTCCTCGGTGAACAGGTCGCGCAGCACCGAACCGCCCTCGGCCTCATACGCCTCGACGCCGACGAAGACGGCGCGGCGGTCGTCCGCCCTGACCTTGGCCTCGGTCATGGCCCGGCGAATGGCGTGGACGGGACGGTACTCGCCCAACTGCTCGAACACCTGACGCTGCCGGTCCTGATCGCCGCTGACGCAGAAGGCCATCAACTGATCAAGCGCCAGCGCCCCCTCCCGATAGGCCGCCATCAGCTCCGGGGCCGCCGCCCCGAGCCGCAGACGTTGAAGTACTACGGTCGCCGTGACGCCGAACCGGGCGCCGATCTCCTCGGCGCCATAGCCCTTCTCGTCCGCCAGCCGCTTGAAGGCCTCGAACTGGTCGGCGGGGTGCATGGCCTCGCGGGTGGTGTTTTCGTCGAGGCTGATTTCATGGGCGTCATTCTCGGTATCTACGACAACCTTGACCGGATGGGTCCGCTTGATCTGCTTGCGCTTGGCCAAGAGCCTCAGGCCCTGACGGCGCCCCTCCCCGATGGTTACGAGGTAATTGCCGGTGGCCGTCCCGTCCTCGCCGCGTTCGATCTCGACCACGGGCGGCTGCAACACCCCCTTGACCTTGATGGAGGCGGCGAACGCCTCGATGGTCGCCGCGCTGTGCGGCACCTTCCGGGCGTTCTTCGGGGACGCCTTCAACCGGTTCAGCGGAACCACGATCTCCGCACCGTGAACCGGCTCCTGATCCGCTCCGGTCGCGGCGGCGCCAGCCGCCGCAGGGATACGGGCTTGGGTTGATTGAGCAGTCATGTCTGCCTCCTTTGGGCAAGGGTTGCAGGCACGCGAAACGCGCGCCTGAAACCCTGCCCGTCGGCGAGACCGGGGTAGCAAGGGCCAGGGCGGATCGGCCGGAGGGGGATCGCCCGGCCTGCACAAGCCTCGTATCGATCGCGGACATCGCCCCTGTCGCCGGCGCGGAAGGCCGGGGAGACCGGCCGATCCGGCGGCGAAGCCGCTTCACCCTGGCCCGCGCGAGGGCGGAGCCCTTCCATGTCCTTTTTCAAGTGCCCAGACGTGCGAAACTCCTCCGCGCCGCAGGCGCGGAGATGAGCAGGCTGAGAGGTTCGTCAGGTTGGGGGCGGAGCGGCACTGGCGACGGTCGATCAGTCTTCCATTCGCGTGTTGGCTACCGCATGAACGCTTTTCGTCGCGGGCTGGCCTCTGACTTAGTTCGGGCGTCGGCTCATGGCCGGCCCACTGGGCTCTCGAGGATGTCCCTGACCTTCCGCTCCGCCCCCGGCCTGACGGGCCAGAGCTCGGCGCTCAAGGCGCCGCTGGCCGCACCTCCTGACCGATCGCCCAGATAAAGCCGGACAGCTCGCGGGCGATGGCGGCGATGACGACGGTCGGCCGCTTGCCGCCGGCGCTCAGACGGCGATAGCGATCGCACAGGCGCACCTGGGCCTTCCACGCCACGTCCCGCACCGCCTTCGGCTGACGGGAAACGACGTCGGTTTTGCCGGTCGAGACCCGCGGCGGATAGCGATAGCTCCAAGCGGCCTCCACCAGCATGCGCCGCGCTTCGCGGTTGCCGGTCTTGGTGATGCCGCCGCGTCGGATGCGGTCGCCGCTAGAGTGCTCAGAAGGGACCAGGCCGAGATAGGCCATCAGCCGTCGCGGATTCTCAAACCGGCTGAGATCACCAACGGCCGCCACGAAGCTGACGGACGAGATGGTGTCCAGACCTCGCAAGGCGCGGAGCGCTTCGACCAGCGGCGCTAGAGACCACCCCCTCAACAGGGCGGAGATCCGGGTCTCGAGCTGATCGCGGCGGTCCTGGGACGCCCAGACGGCTTCGACGTAATCGTGGAAGACAACGCGATGGGCATCCTGATCGAACGCCTGGCCCGCCAACCAGCGGCGATGCCTCAAGGTCCAGGGCTTGCCGACCGGATAGGTCCGGCCGTGGCGCAGCAGGAACGCCAGCAGTTGCTGACGCGCCCGCATCAAGGCCATCACCGCATCACCCCGGGCCCGGACCAGGTCGCGCATCGCCTCATGGACTTCGTCCGGCACCCAGACCGCTGTCAGACCGCCCGCCCGATGCTGAAGCGCGAGCATCTGAGAATCCCGCCGGTCAGTCTTGATGCGGTCACCGGGCTTGCGCGCAATCAGCGTTGGAGCCGCAACGAGGCAACCATGCCCCGCCTCTGTCAGCTGGCGGTAGATTCCGTAGCCACATCCGCTGGCCTCGTAGCAGAACTCCAGGCGGTCGCCCGAGCGCGATAGTCGTTCGGCGAGCTTGCGAACCTGTTCCGGCGTGTTGGCGACCTCGCCGCAGAACCTGACCGCGCCTTCGCGACCATCCTCCGCCGTCGTGACGCTGATGCTCATCTTGTGAACATCGAGCCCTACAAAGAGCGTGTCCATTCCTTCCTCCTCGACGCTGCTGAAGGCTGCAGCATCCGGCATCACGCCGGACGAGGGAAAGGACATACGGACTTAGATCTTCAGAGGCATGCGATCGCGGTTCGGCCAGCCGAATCAGCGGTTAGGGTGATGTCCCTTCGCCGATTGCGGCCCACACGGAGTGCCGAGATGACCACCGCTGCATCCCCCGCCCGACCCGCCTGCTACGCCCGGATCATTCTGACCGCAGCGGGCGCTCAACTCCCCCGTCAGCACTTTTTGGTCGCCGGATCCACGCCGGCTCAGATCAACAGCGTCGCAATCGGCCTACGCGACGCGCACGATCAGGCTGACAACTATCTTACCAAAACTGTCCTGGCCGCCGACGTGCCGGAGCACGTTCTGCTCCAGGATGGTCAGTCGCTGCCTCTCGGCGTCGAGCTGAGTTGGTTCGACAACGATCTGGGCAAGGTGGATTGGTCGAAGCTGAGGATCTGATTGTCAGCAGGCGGCGGCGAGCGTTCAGGACGTGCTACCCGTGTGTCAGCCCGCGATCCGCACCGAGATCGGACAGTGGTCCGACGGGTGCTCGGCCTCGGGCACACCACCGTAGACATATTCCTCGAAGGACCCCGGCTCGATCCGGGCGGTCGCGGCGACGCCCGTGGCGATGAAGTCGATGTATTCGCGATACCGCGCCTTGCAGCCCGCCGACCGGTCGCCCGAGGTCAGGTTCAGGGTCGAACCCCCGGGGTCGCCGTCGTTCAGGTCCGCCAGGAAGGCGTCGTTGCGGCTGGCGAGACGACGGTTCCAGTCACCCAGCACGACGAAGGCCGTCCCCTCGCGAGCGCGCGCCTCGGTCCATCCTTCCAGCACCGGCAGCTGGTCGAAGAGCACGGGGCAGTCAGGGTCGGTCGGCTCGCGGCCGGAGTTGCAGCCAGACTTCAGATGCACCGCCAGGAGCCGGACCGGCCGTCCGCGCGACACGGTGACATCCACGCCCCAGCGCAGATCGGGGTTACCAAGGGCCAGGGCGCTGAGGTCGGGGTTGCGAGTCCAGGGCACGCCCTTGCGGATGGCGAAGCCGACGGCCTGATTCTGAATGTAAAGTCCCGGACGCCCGCGGCACTCGCCGCTGCGCGTGCTGGCCGGACGGCCGGACATGACCACGTCGTAGAGCGCCGGGTCGAACACCCGCTCGGCGGCGGCCCGGTTCTGCACCTCCTGGAAGGCGATCACGTCGGCCCCGAGGGCCGAGGCGTGCGCCCGCAGACGGGCGTAGTCCGCCCCGGTGCGTGGGCTGCAGCCCTCCCCGTCCCGTTCGGCCAGATGCTCCATATTCCAGCTGGCGATCTTGAGGCTACCGCCGTCGCGGGGCGGCGTCATGCCGATGCAGCCCGACAGGAGGGCGGCCGAGAGGGTGAGGGCGATCAGGGATTTCATGACGGGGGCCTCGCGGTGAAGGGTGCGGCCCGGCCGACGGCGGGTCGGCGCGGGACCGCTGCCGGGCGCAAGGTCGGTCGCGGTCCGGCGGTCTCGCCTATCGCATCGAACCGATTCCCGCGATGCGTCATTCGCGGCGATCCGCGTCGATTGCGCCGGGGCGGCGAGCCTGTAGGCTGGCCGCTGACGGGTTCCGGAACGATAGGGACCGACCGGGAGCCGGGGGACGTCCCTGACGTCGGCGGCGGCCGGTTCTGAAACCCCGGGCTTCCTCACAGAAGTTCCAGGCCCGTCCCCCATTCGCCGTCACGAAAGGATCGCCGTGGCCGATGAGTTCACCGCCGAGGAAACGGCCCTCTATGACGAGCTGGCGGAACGGGCGGGCGAGGTCGCGCGCCGGATCCTGGCCGAACGCGGCCTGATCTATCTTGACGATCTCGCTCCCGAGGCCGCCCGCGACCTGCTTCGGATCGCCTGGCGCGAAGCCGCCCAGGCGCGGTTCGAAGGCCAGGATGTCAGCGAGCTCCATGCGGAGATCGACCTGATGGTCGACAGCCTCGTCATGAGCTCCGAAAGCGGCGGCGCCGCCCCGGCCTCGATTCACTAGGCGGGAGCGCGCGAGTCCTCCGGCGTGCGCGCCCTGAGATCGCGATAGGGGTCGCCTCTCTCCCCGGCCTCCGCCCGCGAAAGCAGCTTCGTCTCGAAGTGCGACGACACGAGGATCCGGATCTCGCGGTACCGAAGCCCGTCATGCAGGGTGGCGCAGGTCGCCTTGACCGTCGACAGAGGGCCCAACCAGTCGTCCGTCTGCACCGTCACGGCGCCGGGCTGCTGGTCTGGCGAAGCCGCCTCGGCGAACATGCGGTCGAGGGCCTGGTCGAGTTCGTCGTGGGTCATGACCTGCGACTAGGCGGAGTCGGCGGCGGCGTCCTCCCCCGCGCGATGCAGGACGACGTTCGGACGAACTGCTTTCGACGTGGCGTCTGGGGTCGACGGCTTCATCCGGAAGCCGACCGACCCCGACCTTGCGACGGGTGCTAACCTTGAGCCAGCGGCGCCGCCGGCCCGGCCGTGGCAACGCCTGGCGGCGGAGTTCGCATGAACGGCGGCAGTCCGTCGATTTCGTACTGTTCCATCGACGCGACGCGACGTTCTTCGCTCATCTTCACAAGCGCTCGACCCGCTTCCAGCTTCTCTTCAGGCATGTCGCCGAACATCACCTCTCCGAACTGATTGAGCAGCGAGTGTTCGACCCCCTTGAAGGAGAAGTCGTTGTGCCAGCCGTTGGCGAGGATAAAGAGCAGCAGACGCTCGCAGTTCTCCGGCAGGTCCTTCCCCTTCAGCCACTGACCGTAAAGCCAGAGTGCGACGTCAGCCATCTGGATGCCGGCGCTCTGATCGTCGGGCTTCATGACGAAGAGACTGCCCGGAGCCCGCTGCAGGGAGTATCGCTCGCCAGCCCATTCGATGACATCCGGCGAGGCGTTGGAAAACAGACCGTGCCAGGAGCTCAGCGTACGGCCGAACTCGTTCTGCTCATCGTGGATGATCGACGCGATCTTCTTGTTCAGGCGGCTGGACATGGACTGGAGCCCTTCCAGAAGGTTCGCGAAGGCCACCAGATTGGGGAAGTGGCCTTGTTTGGCGAGCTTCTGCTCGGTGGCGAACTGGACGCACTCCGGGTGAGCGATGATCCAGTCCAGCCCCTGCCCCAGCAACTCGCGCGAACGCGCATCGGGCAGGATGTCGAGCCGGGCCTTGATCGCCTCGCAGATCGGCGGAAGCGCTGCGCGCGCGTCCGCTTCCTTGGGCATCAGCAGGCACTTCCAGAAATCCCGGGCGATATCATCGGTGATGACGCCGGCGAGCTTGAACGCTCCGATGATCTTGAGCGGCTTCAGATTATAGGCGTGCCACGGGACGGCGGCGTTCTCCCCGGAATCGAACAGGGTGTCGAACATCTTGGTCGCCAGCAGGTACTTCTTCTCGACCCTCGAGACGAAGAAGGTCGCTCCGGCGCGATGCAGCAACCGGAGCAGGTCGTCAGCGATCGTTTCCAGTCGCCCGAGACCGAGCTCGTTCGCGTGGATGGCGGTAGCGCCAACCTTCCCGGCGATGGCCCGGACCTTGTCGCCGTAGTTCCGGTCGAAGTCGCCCCGGCTGACCAGGGCGGCGGTGTAATAATCGGGCTGCGCCGTGTCGAAGATGTTCCTTCCGGTGTTTCCGGATTCATCGACGTAGGCGAACAGCGGCGTGCGGGCTTCTCCCATGGTTTCTTATTCTCCGTTCTCAGGGGGGCCTGAGACATCGGAACCGGACACCACCAGTTCAAGGCGCAGCGTTCATCGAATTCGGGTTGGTGCGGGCGGCCGGGGTCGAACCGGCATGGGCAAAGCCCGACGGATTTTCATACCACTTCGACTTTCGCCGCCGCCCCAGGGCGTTCGTGGTCTGGACTATCCCTTCGTCATAGCCCGAAGGCCTTAGACGCCGCCCGTCTAGTCTCTACACCTTCCCGTCGAGAGACGGGCTTGGCTCGGGATCGCCATTTGACAGGGTTCCCCGACTTTGAGCGGTTCTACGTCCGGGATTTCCCCCGGCGCACTCAATCCTCAGCTTAAGTCCGTTGCGTCTACCAGTTTCGCCACGCCCGCGAGCCGAACCGGCTCTATAGCCGCGTTCGGCCGCTATCGCCAAGGTCAGTCGACCTTCGCCGCCTGAGCCGTCCCTGCCCGCCCTTTGGCCGGCTTCGCCTTGGGGACGTTGATCGCCGAGGCGTCGCGCACGTTCTTGATGTGCGAGGCGTAGTATTTCTCGATCATCCCCACGCTGGTACGGCAGTTCTTG
>NZ_JAHFPF010000051.1 GCF_023259385.1 Brevundimonas sp.
CTGTTCGCTGCGGCGTTTCCGGTTCCGGTCCCCGAACCGCTCGCGAACGTCAGGTTCTCCACATTGTCCCGGAGTGTGTAGCTGGTGAGGAAGGTCTCGACCGTGTCGTTCCCCTCGCCGTCGAACTCGACGATCGTGTCGCCGGCTTCCGCGACGACATAGACGTCGTCTCCGAGCCCGCCCTGCAGGGTGTTGGCCAGGCCAAAGCCGCCGCTCAGCCGGTCATCGCCGTCCAGGCCGATGAGGTAGTCGGCGCCGCCGCCGCCGGAAATGCGGTTGTCCGCGGCGTTGCCGATGCCGACGAAGCCCTGGCTGTCGCCGGCGAGGCCGACCGTCAGATTCTCCAGATGATCAGCCAGACGCCAGTCGCGCAGGCCCACGATCAGGCTGTCGACGCCTTCTCCGGGCGCCTCGACGAAGCTGTCGCGGAAGTCGGTCAGCACATAGGTGTCGTCGCCCAACCCGCCGACGAGCGTGTCAGCGCCATCGCGGCCCCCATCCAGGATATCGTCGCCATCGCCGCCTGACAGCTGGTCGTCGCCGGCTCCGCCCGTGAGCCTGTCGTCATTTTCCGTCCCGTAGATCGCCAGGTTGTTGACCGCCTGTGTCGTGACCACGGTCAGCGCTTCCAGCCCGCGCCCGTCGATCGTGATCAGGCCGGTCGTCCCCGTGCCGGTCAGGGCGTTGAGGAACACCGTCACATGCGCGACGCCCTGCGGCCCGAAGATCAGGTCCAGGTTCTCGACGTTGACGGAATAGCTGAGCGCGAACCGCGGGTCGCCGACGCCGCCGCTGCCCTGTTCCACTACCGTGGTTCCGTTGACGCCGCCGACATGCACGAAATTGCCCGTGAAGGGGGTCAGCCACTGCAGCCGCATGGTGTCGACGCCGCCGCCTCCGTTGACGGTGTCCAGGCCGTGCCCGACGCCGGAGGTATTGTACCAGTAGATCCAGTCGTTCCCGTCGAGGGCGTTGATGACGTCATTGCCGCCCAGGCCGAAGATGACGTCGTCGGCCGCCGATCCCTCGATCAGTTCAGCCGCGCTGGTTCCGTAATAGGTCGGCATTCTGCTGCTCCAAGCCAGGCGGTGGAGGGTAGGCGCAGCCGGGGCGGTTCCGCCGCTCACGCTTCCGTGAAGCGGGCGGAGGGCCTCCCTGTCGCCGGATCATCCCACCCGCGGCGGGCGCTTCGGATCCGGGCGGTTCAAAGGCGTTCCACGGGCGCATGAAGCGAGGCCGTACATCGCGCCGACCCGCGTCTGGGTCCGGCGCAGAACGACCCGGTCGCCGACCCGGCAGTCCCGCCGGACCGGCGCGGGCAAGGCCACCGTGCCGTCGGCGGTTTCGACCAGCATGACGCGATATGAGCCTTCATCGCGCTCACGCATGCCGAAGGCCTTGGCCACGCCTGGTATCGGCTCAGCCGGTCCGCGGGACTGAAGCGCCCAGAGCATCATGCAGATCAGCAAGGTCGCGATGATCCCTACGAACAGAAGGATGAGGGCGAGCGTAAGGGGGAACTGGTTCAGCGCGAGCCAAAGCCGCAACCGCCTCACGCCGTTCACCCCACCTGTGCCCGGTGCCGCAGCATCGCATCGGCCAGCACGCAGGCGGCCATGGCTTCGACGACCGGGACGCCGCGCAGGGCGACGCAGGGGTCGTGGCGGCCCTTGGTGCGCAGGTCGGTCTCGGTCCCGTCGCGAGTGACGGTCTGGCGCAGGGTCAGGATGGAGGAGGTGGGCTTGAAGGCGACGCGCGCCGTCAGCGGTTGTCCGGTCGAGATGCCGCCCAGGACGCCGCCCGCGCGATTGCTCAGGAAGACCGGTCGGCCGTCCTCGCCCAGACGCATCTGGTCGGCGTTCTCCTCGCCTGACAGTTCGGCGGCTTCAAAGCCCGCGCCGATCTCGACGCCCTTCACGGCGTTGATCGACATCAGGGCGGCGGCCAGTTCGGCGTCCAGCTTGCCGTAGATCGGCGCGCCCCAGCCGGCGGGGACGCCGGTGACCTCCAGCGCGACCACGGCGCCGATGGACGAGCCCGCCTTGCGCACGCCGTCCAGATACGCTTCCCAGGCGGGGACGACCGCGGCGGAGGCGGCGAACAGGGCGTTGTCGTAGACGGCGTCGAAATCGACGGCCTCGGGCGCGATGCGGTGCGGACCCAGCTGGACCACGCCGGCGCGGATCTGGACGCCGTCGCCCAGCACCTTGCGGGCGACGGCCCCGGCGGCGACGCGCATGGCGGTCTCGCGGGCCGAGGACCGGCCGCCGCCGCGATGGTCGCGGACGCCATATTTGGCCTGATAGGCGTAGTCGGCATGGCCGGGGCGGTAGGCGCGGGCGATCTCGCCGTAGTCCTTGGACCGCTGGTCCTCGTTGTCGATCAGGATCGAGAGGGGCGTGCCGGTCGTGACCTGGCCGTCGCCGTCATCGAAGACGCCGGACAGGATGCGGGCCGTATCGCTCTCCTGCCGCTGGGTGACGAAGCGGCTGCCGCCGGGCTTGCGCCGGTTCAGCCACGGCTGGAGATCAGCCTCGGTCAGCGGGATGTTGGGCGGGCAACCGTCGACGACGCAGCCGATCGCCGGCCCGTGGCTCTCGCCCCAGGTGGTCACGCGAAACAGATGGCCGAAGGTGTTGTGCGACATCCGTCTGGCTTAAGCCGCCAGGCGGTCCGGCGTCCAGACACGGGTGAAGCGGATCAGCAGGTCTTCCGCCGCAGAGGGGGCGTCTTCGGACGGGGTCAGGGTCACGAATAGATGCCCCTGCGGCCGCGGTCCGCGCGCCGGGAGGCCCAATCCCCTCAGGCGCAGGCGCAGCGGTTCCTGTCCCGCCACGATCCAGGCTGAGCGCGGCCCGGCGTGGGTGTCGATCTCCAGCCGCCCGCCATCCTCGACCAGGCGCAGCGGAATGGGCCAGCTCATATAGACGTCGTCACCGATGACGCTCAGGCCGTCCGCCCCGCGGATCAGCACCGGCAGATACAGGTCCGCGCCGTCCGCCGCGCCGCCCTTGAGCCGCAGATGCTCGCCCGAACGCATCCCGGCGGGCGCCTGGACGCGCAGGGTTCGGTCGCCCGCGTGGACGGTGATGGGGCCGCCGTTGAGAGCGTCCTGGGGCGTGATGGCGATGATGGTCTGGGCGTGCGCAGGGGCTTCCGGCGCGGCGAGAGCGGCCTGTGGAGGGGCGCTCTGCACCAGCCGCCAGGCGGCGATCACCTTTCGGAAGCGCGCCTCGTCGCCGCCGGTTTGGTCCGGACGGGCGGCCTTCACCGCCGCGCGGAAGGCGGTGGTCAGCGCCGGACCCTCGGCCGGGCCGGTCAGGCCGAGCAGGGCCCAGGCTTCGCTGAGCGAGGAGACCTCGGAGGAGGGACGAGCGCGCATATACGCACCAAGCCACCAACGTGGTGAAGACCGGCTTAACCGTGACGGCTCTCCCGTTCGGACGCGCGAGGGGCTATCTGGAGGTCATGACCGCACCCGTGATCCCGCCCAGCCCGACCCGCGAAGAATATGCGGACCAGTACACCGCCGCGCTCGCCGCCAACGGGGACGAGACCATCTTCCAGCGGAGCGAGCCCGTCGGCCTGTTCGTCGAATGGCTGGAGGACGCCAAGCGGTATGAGCCGAACGACGCCAACGCCATGGCGCTGGCCACCGTCGACGCCTCGGGTGATCCCGACGCGCGGATGGTGCTGCTGAAGGATGTCGATGGGCGGGGCTTCACCTTCTATTCCAACCGCGAGAGCGCCAAGGGCGAGGCGCTGGCGGCGCATCCGGCGGCGGGGCTGCTGTTCCACTGGAAATCGCTGCGGCGGCAGGTGCGGGTGCGGGGGCGTATCGAGCCGGTCAGCGCCGCGGAAGCCGACGCCTATTTCGCCAGCCGGGCGCGCGAGAGCCGCATCGGAGCCTGGGCCTCGGACCAGTCACGGCCGCTGGAGAGCCGCGAGGCGCTGGAGCTGGCCGTGGCCCGCGAGACGGCGCGCTTCGAAGGGCAGGACGTGCCCCGGCCCGAACGCTGGACGGGCTGGCGGGTGATCCCGCGGACGGTGGAGTTCTGGCGCGATCGGCCGTTCCGCCTGCATGACCGCCTGCTGTTCACGCGGGACGGGGAGGGCTGGCGGACGTCCCGCCTGCAGCCCTGACGGTCAGGCGCCGTAGCGCGCCATGAAGGTGTCGATGACGTGGGCGACGATCTGGGCGTTGGTTCGGCTTGCCCGGACCTCGTCGCCCGTGACCAGCGGCACGAAGAAGACGGGGTGTTCGATCATCCCCATCAGCTCGCCCGCCGCCCATGAGGCCTTCTCGATGTCCTTCAGGCCGCCGCGAGCCTGATGGTCCTTCAGGATGCCGATCAGGGTGGCGCCGAACTCGGTGCGGCCCTTTTCGAAGAAGCGCATCGCCGTCGCCCGGAAGCGGGGACGCTCGGCCAGGACCAGGCGGAAGATGGAGCGTACGAAGCCGTCGCCCATGAAACAGGCGTAGGCTTCCACGAAACTGGTCAGCTGCGTGCGGGCGTCGCCGTCGCAGGCGCGGACGCCGGCCATCTGGTAGGCGAACTGGGCCGCGGCGTCGTCGATGACCGCCGAGAACAGCTCCGACTTGCCGGCGAACAGGGCGTAGAGGGTGGCGGTGGAGACCCCGGCCTCGCGCGCGATGGGCTCGATCCGGGTCCCGGCGTAGCCCACGGATATGAAGGCCGCACGCGCATACCTGATGATGGCCTGCCGCTTGGGATCGTGGAACTGGGTGTCGCCGGAAGGAGGTGGCATGTTGGAATTCATCGCTTGGTGAGCGACAAAGTGACGCTTCCGCGGGCGGACGGCAAGGTCCCTGTCAGGGACCGTCAGGCCCGGACGAACGGCGCCAGCAGGGGGTGGGCCAGGACCGGCGCGGCGAGGCGGACCACAACTTGTGAATCTTCAAGGCGAACCGCGGCGGTTGCGTCGGCCACGATGAAGTCGGCGTTGAGCCGCGACGGCTCGGTCAGCCGTTCATGGCCTGGACGGACGGTGCCGAGATACTGGGCGATGACCGACTCGGCTGTCCGTCCGCGCTCGGCCTGATCGCGCAGCAGGCGGCGGATGAAGCGGATGTCTGCGGGGGTGTCGACGAACACCCGGATGTCGAACAGGTCGACCAGTCCCGGCGTGCACAGCACATGGGTGCCTTCCACGATCACGACCTCGGCGGCCGGCACCGGCTCGCCGCCCGGCTCGCGGCCGTGGTGGATGAAGGAATAGATTGGGGCGGTGATCGCGCGTCCGGCCTTCAGCTCGGACAGGTCGCGGATCATCAGCGCGTGGTCGCGGGCGGCGACGTCGTCGAAGTCGAAGGTGTTCGGGTCGAAGTCCGGAAGGCCGGCGGCGTCCCGGTAGTAGGAATCCTCGCGCAGCAGCACCGCCGCGCCGTCGGGCAGGGCGGCGAGCAGGGCTTCCGCCAGCGTGCTCTTGCCCGAGCCGGAGCCGCCGGTGATCGCGATAAGGATGGCCATGGCGGCCTTCTAGGGCGGGGAAACGGCGGCGGCTAGCCCGGGGGTTCGACGCCGTCGTTGACCCTGCGTCACGTTGCTTATCCCCGGACGCGCCGATAGCGTGGCTTCAAGCGTCCCGGATAGCGGATGCAGAGTGTGAGGGATCGTATGCTTGGTTTGATGCAGGACTGGCCGCTGACGGTCGACAAGATCATTGATCACGCCAACAATTGGCACGGTCATCGGGAGGTCGTGACCCGCTCGGTCGAGGGTCCGATCGTCCGCACCACCTATGCCGAGATCCATGCCCGCGCCCGCCGCGTGACCCGCGTGCTGCAGGACTGGGACGTGAAGGTCGGCGACCGCATCGCCACCCTGGCCTGGAACACCGGCCGCCACATGGAGGTCTGGTACGGCATCATGGGCATGGGGGCGGTGTGCCACACCCTGAACCCGCGCCTGTTCCCCGAACAGCTCGCCTACATCATCAACCACGCCGAGGATAAGATCATCTTCGTCGATCTGACCTTCATCCCCCTGCTGGAGGCCGTGCTGCCGCACTGCCCGAGCGTGGAGCGGGTGGTGGTGCTGACCGACGAGATGACCATGCCGGCGACGAAGCTGCCGGGCGCGGAATGCTACGAAGCCCTGCTGTCGGGCGCGTCCGAGAACGTCGTCTGGGGCGACTTCGAGGAAAACACCGCCTGCGGCCTTTGCTACACCTCGGGCACCACCGGCAATCCGAAGGGCGTGCTGTACTCGCATCGCTCGAACTTCATCCACACGCTGCTGGGCATGCAATCGACCGTGCTGGGGGCGTCGCCGAGCGAGGTCATCCTGCCGGTGGTGCCGATGTTCCACGCCAACGCCTGGGGCATCGCCTTCGCCGGTCCGGCGGGCGGCACCAAGCTGGTCATGCCGGGTGCGCGCATGGACGGCGCGGCCATCTATGAGCTGATCGAGAGCGAGGGCGTGACCTTCTCGGCCGCCGTGCCGACGGTGTGGCAGGGGCTGCTGACCCACCTGCGCGAGAACAATCTGAAGATCCCGACGGTCAAGAAGGTGCTGATCGGGGGCTCGGCCGTGCCGGAAAGCCTGATCCGCGCCTTCCACGACGAGTTCAACATCGAGGTGCTGCAGGGCTGGGGCATGACCGAGACCTCGCCCATCGGCACCCTGTCCAACATGACGCCCGA
Organism: Brevundimonas sp.; assembly: GCF_023259385.1. Taxonomy (GTDB): domain Bacteria; phylum Pseudomonadota; class Alphaproteobacteria; order Caulobacterales; family Caulobacteraceae; genus Brevundimonas. The sequence continues at coordinate 6,668 of NZ_JAHFPF010000051.1, forward strand.
ACTGGCCGCCCTGCCGTACGACGAGCAGATGAAGTGGCGGGTCAAACAGGGCCAGCCGCCGCTGGGCGTCGAACTGAAGCTGAAGAACTACGCCGGTCAGGAAATGCCCCACGACGGGCACACCTACGGCCGGCTGATGATCAAGGGGCCGACCATCGCCGGCGCCTACTTCAAGGGCGAGGGCGGCGAGATCCTCGACAACGAGGGCTATTTCGACACCGGCGACGTCTCGACCATCGACGAGCAGGGCTTCATGCAGATCACCGACCGCGCCAAGGACGTGATCAAGTCCGGCGGCGAATGGATCAGCTCGATCGAGATCGAGAACATCGCCATGGGGCATCCCAAGGTCGAGCTGGCCGCCGTCATCGGCGCGGCTCACCCCAAGTGGGACGAGCGTCCGGTGCTGGTGATCAAGCTGCGGCCCGGCGAGTCCGAGGACAAGCAGGAACACCTCGACTTCCTGCAGGGCAAGATCGCCAAATGGTGGATGCCGGACGACGTGGTCTTTGTGGACGACATCCCGCTGGGCGCCACCGGCAAGATCGACAAGAAGGTCGTGCGCGAGCGGCTGAAGGACTATCGTCTCCCGACCACTGGAGGCTGAGGTCATGGCGCGGGCCGCGATCAAGGGCAGGGGGGCGGTCAACGCCCTGACGGGCCTCGCGGCCGCGACGCCGCTGCTGGTTTTGCTGGCCGCCATTGGCGTACGCGTCGGCTTGCTGCCGATGGGGATCGGCTATGACCTGCTGACCCTGAAGCTGGCGTGGATCCTCTCGTTCGTCGGCGCCGCCGCGGGCGTGCTGGCTGTGATCCTGGCGCTGCGGAACCTCCGCGCCCTGGGCCTTGTCGCGCTGGCGGGGCTGATCATGGGCGTGGGCGCGCTGGGCGTCTTCGTCTGGCAGAAGGGGCGGCTGGCCGCCGGGCCGGTCGAGAACGTCAGCACCAACCTGACCGACATCCCCGGGTTCGGCGACCGGCGCGCGGACCGGCCCGCGGGTCTTGGTCCCGCGGTGGGCGTCGAGGCCTGTCCCGGCGCGGTTCCGGTCATGAGCCAGGTCGCCCCGCAGAACGCCGCCTGGGCCCTGCAGGAGGTCGGTTTCAACCTCGGTCGGGTCGGTGTCGCCCGGGCCGACGGCAGCCGCCGCACGACCTGGTTCGGGGCCGGCTTCGACGCCGTGATCCGCATCCGCCCCGGCCGCACCGACATCCGCGTCGCCGCCCGCGACGGCCGTCCGCGCGGCGGCGAAGCCTGCCGGCTGGTGACCGAGATCAGCGCGGCCCTGCGCGGCATCGACTGATCGGTTCCGCCGTGGCGAGGGCGCCACGTTCGCGGCCGAGCTCGCCCGGACCCGGTTGCCACCGCGACTGTCGCTCGGTACGCCGGATGCGGGAAGAGTTTGGGGGACAACGACTTGACCGACATCATCGCCGAAGGCGCGCCCGAAGAAGGGACGCCCGAGACCCTGACCTTCACCACGACGCTTGAGCCCGGCCGGTTCCTGGGCCTGAGCCTGAAGAACGGTCTGCTGAACCTGATCACCCTGACCCTCTACCGCTTCTGGGGGAAGACCGAGGTCCGTCAGCGGGTCTGGAAGGGCGTCCGGCTGAACGATGAGGCGTTCGAGTACACCGGTCGCGGCGTCGAGCTGTTCATCGGCTTCATCCTGGCGCTGGTCGTGCTGGGCCTGCCGTTCCTCGCGATCGTCTTCGCGGTGCAGTTCCTCGGCCAATGGGTGGTCTTCGCCGCCTACATTCCGATGTACGTCTTCTTCGGTTGGCTCTGGGGCTTCGGGACCTATACGGCGTTCCGCTACATGGCGAGCCGGACGACCTGGCGCGGGGTGCGCTTCCAGCTGAAGGGCTCGGCCGCCAACTACGGTCTCTATTTCATCTTCGCCGGCTTCCTGAGCGGCATCACCATGGGCTGGTTCTGGCCCACGGCCGAACGCGCGCTCGCCGAAAAGATCTGGGACGAGGTCCGCTTCGGCGACCGCCGCCTGCGCTTCCGCATGGGACGCGCCCAGAACGAGGGCGTCTACGGTCCCTTCGCCATCGGCTGGGTCGGAAGCCTGGTCGGCTATTTCGTGCTGATCTTCGTCTTCATGGCGGTCGCGATGACGTCCGGCATGTTCGAACAGACCGGCAGCGGCGCTCCGCCGGAAACCGGCGTCGCCTTTGTTCTAATGACCTATGCCGCGATGTTGCTCCTGGCGCCGTTCGCCCTGTTGCTCTGGTCGCCCTATCACGCCGCCATGATGCGCTCAGTCGCGGCGGGGGTGTCGGTGGACGGCGCGACGTTCCGGCTGAACGTCAAGGCGCTGCCCCTGTGGTGGCTGACGGTCACCAACCTGTTCATGCTGCTGATCACGCTCGGGTTCCTGATGCCGTGGGTGCAGGCGCGGACGGCGCGCTTCCTGGTCTCGCGACTGACCTCGGAAGGCACGGCGCGGCTTGATCTGGTGCAGCAGACCGGTCGCGGTCCGGGCAGTGGCGAAGGTCTGGCCGACGCCTTTGGCTTCTCGGCCATCTGACCTTGAGCGCGCGCTTCTACGACGGGAAGACGGCGAGATCCCATCCGGCGGACGTCAGGATGGACGGCGACGTCCTGCACATCCAGGTCGGCGACGAAGCCTTCATCTGGCGCCTGCCGGACCTGTCGGTCGAGGTCGAGGCCGATCAGGCCCGGGTCTCGAACCGACGGGATCCGGACGCGCGCCTGGTTCTGCCGGTCGGCGAATGGGCGCCGCTGGCCGGGGACCGCCTGACCGAGAAGGTCCGGTCGCGCCGCCAAAGGGAGTGGTGGCTGGTCGGTGGACTGACCGCGGCGGCGGCGGGCGTGGTCCTGTTCGTCACCGTGGGCGTGCCCGCCCTGTCCGGCCCCGTCGCTCGCGCCACGCCGATCTCCATGGAAGAGCGCATGGGCGACAGCATCAACGGCCAGCTGTCCCAGCTCTTTCCGACCTGCAAGGAGGCGGCCGGCCAGCGCGTGCTGGCGCAGCTGGGCGATCGCATCGCCGCCGAGGCGGACACGCCGTTCGATATCCGGGTGCGTGCGGTGGACGCCCCGATGGTCAACGCCCTGGCCATGCCGGGCGGGCGGATCCTGATCACCGATGATCTGATCCGCCAGGCGGAAACGCCGGACGAGCTCTCGGCCGTCATCGCGCACGAAGTCTCGCACGTGGAAAAGCGCCACGTGATGCAGGCCGTCTGGCGCAATTTCGGCATCGGCATGCTGCTGGACCTGGTGGTCGGCGGCGGCTCGGGCGCGGGCCAGCAGGCCGTCATCCTGGCCGGGCAGGCCTCGGAGTTGAGCTACAGCCGTTCCGCCGAGGCCGAGGCCGACGCCCGCGGGCAGGCCCTGCTTCACGCCGACGGCCTGTCGTCGGAGGGCATGGCGCCTTTCTTCGAGCGGCTGGCGGGCAAGGGCGGGTCCAGCGAACTGGATCAGGCCGCCGAGTTCATGGCCACCCATCCCGATTCCATACGGCGCGCCCGCGCCGCGCGCGCCGCAGCCCGGCCGGGTCGGAGCGCCCTCAGCCCCGAGGAGTGGCGGCTGGTGAAGGCGACCTGCGCGGTCGAGGAGTCAGAGAATCCGGTAGACCGCCTGAAGCGACGGCTGAGGCTGGGCGACGACGCGCCCGTCGCGGACCAGCGCATTGAGGTGCGCCCACACTGACAGGGAGGCCGCCGGCCAGAGCCGGCTGTCCACGGCGGCGTAGAGGACCGGCACCATCTCCGCGATAGTCCGGTCGCCCGCCCGCAGCCGCGCCAGGACCTGCGCCTCGCGCTCCAGCCGGTGGGCGCGATAGGCGGCCAGGAAGGGAGCGGGCTCCGTCACCGGCGCGCCGTGCGTCGGCCACAGGGTGTCGAAATTCCGTGCGATCACGGCGTCCAGGCTGGCCATATAGTCGGTCATGTCCCCGTCGGGCGGGGCGACCACGGTGGTTGACCAGCCCATGACGTGATCGCCGCTGAACAGGGCGTTCTCCTCTGTCAGGACGAAGGCCATGTGGTTGGAGGCGTGCCCCGGCGTGGCCAGGGCCTCCAGCATCCAGCCGTCGCCCGTGATCCGCTCGCCGCCTGTCAGGATCACATCCGGGACGAAGGTCTCGTCGTCGTCCTCGTCCAGGGCCGACGAGGCGTGGGTCGTGCGCAGCGGCGGGCGGGCGGCTAGCACCGGCGCGCCGCCGACGGCCTCGGCGAACGGGCGGGCGAGGGGGGCGTGGTCCCGGTGGGTGTGGGTGACGAGCACATGGCTGACCGTCTGGCCCTCGACCGCAGCCAGCAGGGCCTTGAGGTGGGCGTCGTCCAGCGGACCCGGGTCGATCACCGCCACGCCTGCGCCGGGTTGGTCCCGCCCGACGATGTAGGTCCCTGTGCCGGTGAAGGTGAACGGCCCGGGGTTGTTCGCCACGACCCTTCGGATCAACGGCGAGACCCGGTCGCTGCGGCCGTACTCGAAGGAAAACTCCCGAACGAAGGGGATCAAGCGGCTCTCCCGGCGTGGCCCAGGGCTTGCGTTAGGATTTCGTAAACCTTCCGCGGAGTCCCCGATATGGCCCTTTCCATAGCTTTGGCTGTCTCAAATCGGCTTCTGCCCATCGCCGGGGCCTTCCTGTGTCTCATGGCGGCGCAGTTGGCGGTCGCCTCGTGCACGCCTGAACCGGCGCCCTATGCGTCGCGCATCGCCGTCGTCCGCTAAAGCGGCAGGCGGCTGAGATCGTATCCGGCGGCCGCGGCGGCGTCGCGCAGATCGTCGGGATCAGCGCCCTCCTGGCGTTGGGCGATAGCCCAGGCGACAGTGGAGCGCATGCCGGAGCGGCAGAACATCAGGGTGCGCACGCCGCGGTCCGAATCAGATTTCAGACGGTCGGCCACGGCCGCGGCGGTTTGCTCATCCGGCATGCCGCGCATCGGCGCGTGGAGATAGCTGAGCCCCGCCGCGAGGGCGGCCGCTTCGATCTCGGCCGATGAGGGCTGGCCGGCTTCCTCGTCATCCGGACGGTTGTTGATGATCGAGGCGAAGCCCTGCGCCGCCAGCGCGGCGACGTCTTCCGTGTGCAGCTGTGACGCTGCGCTGACGCGAGGCGACAGGGGCTTGGGGTCGGCCATGATCACTGTCTCCGGACGCGGACGACGCCGCTGTGACCGACGACCAGCAGATAGCTGCCCATGGCCCCGCGCCGGACCCGGACCGGCTCGCCGGCGCGGTTGTCGAAGCGGACGCGGTCCGTGTCGACCTGACGCCAGGTCGCGCCGTCGGCCAGTACGAAGGTCCAGCGTCCGTCGCCGGACTGGGTGGCGCGGGTCAGGGTGGTCTCGATCGAATCGATACGATCCTCCTGCCTTGGAGGCTGCAGGATGTCGGCGGGGGCTTCGGTCGTGCCGAAGGCCTGACGTCGCGCCGCCGTCGCCTGGGTGCGGTCCACCACCAGAATCTCCCCGCTGCGCAGGGCGGTTTCCAGCTCCAGCGCGGTCCGGTCAAAACAGCTGAGTCGTTCGCTGGCCACGGTAATCGCCCGGCAGCCGGCCAGGTTGGCGATCGCCGGCGACCCGGCGGGCGCCGCCTCTTGAGCATTCGCGGGGCTCGCTATTGCGAAGCTTAGGACGACCAGCGCGGCGCTCGAGACTCTGACGACCATAGATCCCTCCATAGTGGACGATGTGGCGTCGTTCTTGTCGCAGGCCGCGTGCATTTGGACCAGCCATAGTTGCTTTAACAGACCAGCCATTGTTGCTGTGTCAGATCGTGTCGAGAATGCGACACCCCGCTGACGTCGGCATTACAGTGGTGTAATTTTCTAGCGCGTCAGGCGAGTCGGTGCCTAACTCGGCAGGATTGGGGCGGCATTCGCGTGCCGCAGGGTCAATATTTACGCAGCCACGACACCTTCACCAAGCAGGTGGTGGCGTCTCAAGGGGAGACTAACTTGAAATTCCAACACAACCGCCGCCGCCTTCTGGCGACGACGATCATCGCTGGGGCGTCGGCCTTCGCCTTTGCTGCGCCGGCCATGGCGCAGGATCCGGGCCCGAGCACTATCGATGACGTCGTGGTCACCGGCTCGCGCATCGTTCGTCAGGACTATGTAGCCAACAGCCCCATCTCGACCGTCAGCGCCGAGCAGATCCAGGCTCGCGGCGACGTCAACGTCGAGCAGATCCTGAACCAGCTGCCGCAGGTCGTGCCCGGCCTGTCCGCCAACTCCAACAACCCGTCCAACGGTTCGGCCACGGTCGACCTGCGCGGCCTCGGCTCGAGCCGGACGCTGGTGCTGGTCAACGGCCACCGCTTCGTCCCCTATGACAAGAGCAACGCGGTCGACCTGAACAGCATTCCCGCTGCTCTGATCGAACGCGTGGAAGTGGTCACCGGCGGCGCCTCGGCCACCTACGGCTCCGACGCCCTGGCCGGCGTCGTGAACTTCATCTTCAAGCGGAACTTCGAAGGCTTCGCCTTCAACACCCAGTACGGCATCTCGGGCTACGGCGACGGCGAGCAGTTCGACGCCTCGATGACCTTCGGCGCCAACGTCGCTGACGGCCGCGGCAACGTGACCGGCTTCGTCGGCTATGCCGACCGTGACGGCTTCCTGCCGAACGAAGATCGTCCCTGGGCGCAACGCAGCAACGCCACGGGTTCCGGCACCGGCATCTACGGCGGCCTGAACAACCTGGGCACCAACCCCTACACGGCCGCCGGCTGTCCGACGGCCAATCCCTGCCGTCGTTCGTTCCGCACGCCGGGCGTGCCTGGGCCGTTCAACAACAGCGACCCCGCCGTCAACCCGACGACCAGCGACCGTTACGACTTCGCTCCGGTCAACCTGCTGCAGTCGCCGTCGGAGCGCTTCAACATCGCGCTGATGGGCCACTACGACGTCGTCGATAACGTCGAGGCGTTCGCGGAAGTCTTCTACACCGACACCCGCAACAACTCGCAGCTGGCCCCGACGCCGGCGACCGGCATCAACATCCCGGTCAGCAACTTCTTCGTGCAGAACAACCCGGCGCTGCTGGCCTACGCCAACTCGCGTCCGAACCCGGCCCTGCCGCTGAACTTCGACCGCCGGATGGCCGAAGTCGGCGCCCGCGTCCAGCTGAACAACACCGACGTCTATCAGATCAACACCGGTATCCGGGCCGATCTGAGCGACAACTGGCAGCTGGAAGCCATGTACAGCTACGGCCGCACCGAGCTGACCACCTCCATCCAGAACGACGTCTCGCGCTCGCGCCTGAACGCCGCCCTGGCCGGCGGCGGCACGGCGACCACCTGCGCCCCCGCTGTCCAACTGCTGTTCCCGACCTGCGTGCCGATCAACCTGTTCGGCGCCGGTACGATCACGCCGCAAGCCGCGAACTTCGTGCGCCTGAACTTCACGGACCGCAGCGTGTTCGAGCGGAACAACGTGCAGGTCAACCTGACCGGAACGCTGCTTGAACTGCCGGCCGGCCCCCTGGGCTTCGCCGCCGGTGTCGAGTACCGCGAAGACAGCCTGGGCTTCACCCCGGATGACGCCAAGAACGCCGGCGACATCTACGGCTTCAACGCCGAACGGGCCGTCCAAGGCAGCTCGTCCTCGAAGGAAGTCTATTTCGAAGCCGCCATTCCGCTGCTTCGTGACGCTCCCTTCGCCCAGTCGCTGGAACTGGAACTGGGCGCCCGCTACTCGGACTACAGCACCGTCGGCGGCGTTTGGTCCTACAAGTTCGGCGGTTCGTGGGAGCCGGTCGACAGCCTGCGCCTGCGCGCCCTCTATCAGCGCGCCAGCCGGGCTCCGAACGTGTTCGAACTGTTCCAGGCCAACGACCAGGGCTTCCCGGCCGTTCTGGACCCCTGCACCACCGTCAACCCGAGCACGGGCGCCGCGCGTACGCTCAGCACGGGCGTTCGGAACTTCTGCACGGCTCAACTGGGCTTCGATCCGGTCGCCGGCAACTTCGTCGCTCTGAACACCCAGACGGAGTCGTTCTTCTACGGCAACCCCGGTCTGTCGGAAGAGAAGTCGGACACCGTGACGATCGGCGCCGTTTGGCAACCGACCTTCGCTGAAGGTCTGTCGATGTCGCTGGACTACTACCAGATCAAGGTCGAGGACTACATCGGCACGATCAGCGGTGGCGTGTCCGGCATCGTCGGCGCCTGCTTCGCGGCGGGTGCGGCGGCTTCGGCTTCCGCTCCGGCGCCGGTCTCCGGTATCGCCGAGTGCAACAACGCGGGCATCGGCCTGCCGCTCATCTATCGTGACGCGGCCGGCAACCTGAAGGCGCGCGCGCCCCTGGGCAACGTGTCGTCGCTGGAAACCAGCGGCATCGACTTCTCGACGCGTTACGGCTGGAATGTGCCGTGGGCTGGCGGCGTGTGGGGCGACAAGCTCGACATCGCCTTCAACCTGACCTGGCTGAACAGCTACGAGCTGGACGGCATCGAGTACAAGGGAACGGCCGGCGCCTACAACATCAGCGCCACCCTGCCCGAGTACAAGGCCAACATCGCTCTGGGCTACGACATCGGCCCGGTCCGCCTGGCCTATTCGGGGACGTACATCGACGCTCTGGACAACCAGGGCAACATCCCTGACTTCGCCGATGGTGGTTACTCGGGCATCGACGCCTACTGGTACCACGACATCAGCGGCACCTGGCAGGCCACGGACAACATCGAAATGTTCGCCGGCGTCCGGAACCTGCTGGATGAAGATCCGCCCGTCTTCGACAACGCGAACGACGGCAACACCGATCCGAACACGTATGACGTGAACGGCCGGTACTTCTTCTTCGGCGCTCGTCTGAAGTACTAGACCCTACGGAACGTGCGTAAGATTGGGCGGCGGGGCTTCGGCTCCGCCGCCTTTTTCTTTGCGCGGCGCTTGCCGTAGAAAAACCATCGGGGCGCTTCAGGCGTTGCCGTAACATCCCGGCCCACGCGGTCGCCATCCAGATGCCTGACTCCATGATCGCCAGCGTTTTCGCCGCCCTGTTCCTGATCCAGACCCCGCCCGCGCCTCAGGATGGCCCTGTGGTTACGGCCCCGCGTCCCGTCGAGGCCAATGACGGGCCCATCGTCACCGCCGCGCCGGCGGCGGGCGAGACGATCGATTCCCTGCGGTTCCGGGAGGCCGTGGCTTACGGCAACGACCTGCCGCGCGGGGCGCCGCAGTCGGACTATCCACTGGTGGCCTGGTGCGAGGCCCTGGTGAACGGGCACGTGGCCCTGGGCGAAACGCTGAGCGACCGCGATCCGCTGGATCAGGACATCATCCGTCTGGGCAAGCTGGAAGCGTCCGACTTCCGTTCGGCGCTGCAGGCCGCCGAGCCGCGCCAGACGGCCGCCACGCGCGCCGCGGCCCGCGCCGCCGCCGCCGAGGCCGCGGCCAAATGGACGCCGCTGATGGACCAGAACGAGGCGGCGCGCAGCCAGGCCTTCGGCCTGTTCTTCGGCCTGCCGGGCCGCTGTGAACACGCCGCCCGCCGCATCCGGGAGAATATCACCACCCCGCCGGCCACGCCGCGCGACG